>CAZSUX010000253.1:0-4561 GCA_964610135.1 uncultured bacterium
CACGACCGAGGGGAGCTGGGCGGTCGTGCAGCAGGGAATGAACACGGACACGCGCTGGGCCAGGCGCTATCACTGGTTGTCCGAGGGCCTTGAGAGCTTCATATCCGAGCCGCACGAGGGGATAGCTTGTGACCACGTCGGCAAGCCGCTGAACATGGTTGCGGCCGAAGCCGACATCGCACGGCAGGCGGTGACTGCCATCTCGCAGCGATCGCCGGACGTGACCGTGCGCGAGTTCAAGAGGGCTGTGGAAGCGCTGGTCCGGAGCGAAAACAGGGGACAGTCCCCCGAAGTATCTGCGTCTGACTCGCTGCGGGACAGTCCCCGTTTTCGCGCTCTGGGAATGCCTGAGCAGCACCCGGTGGGTGTCGGCGACGTGAGTCCCGGGTATCTGCAGAAGGCGCTCGTCACTACGTATGAGAAGCCGCCGCAGGACTTCTCTGCGTTGCTCCTGCAACCCGGAGTCGGGCCGAAGACCATACGCGCTCTGGCTCTCATCGCCGAGGTGGCGCACGGCGCGCCGCTGAGTTTTCGCGACCCGGTGACTTACACATTCGCGGTCGGAGGCAAGGATGGGTGGCCGTATCCCGTCGACCGCAGTGCCTACGACCGGTCGATGACGTTTCTCGAAAAGGGAATCCGCGAGGCGAAGTTGGGCAATGGGGAGAAGCTGGATGCGCTGCGGAGATTGGATGGATGGTCGAGAACCGTCGGCTCCTCTCCTGTCACCCTGAGCGAGCGAAGAGAGTCGAAGGGTCTCTCAGTCGTTCCGAGAGATTCCTCGACTCCGACGAAGGACGTCGTCGCTCGGAATGACACCAAAGACACGGGTGCGTCATGAGTCAGCTGACGCGCAGGTTTCCGGATGCGTTTGTCGAGCGGTATTCCCGCTTCATCCCTGACTTCGACGCGTTCCTTGATGCCATGCAGCGCCCGCTCCGCCGGACGTTCAGGGTGAATACGCTCAAGGTAACGCGAGGCCAGGTGCTGGAGTTGATGGCCGACCTGAAGCCGGAACCGCTGCCGTGGTTCGAGTTGGGGTTTGGCCTTCCGGAAAATGGGGACAGTCCCCCGGAGCGCGAGGACGCGCGGTACAGTCCCCATTTTCCCAGCATCGGCAAGCGCATCGAGCACTTCATCGGGCTTATCTACGTGCAGGAGGCCGCCTCGATGGTGCCGCCGCTGGTACTTGACCCTCAGCCGGGCGAGCGGGTGCTGGATATCGCCGCGGCGCCCGGCTCAAAGACGACCGAGATGTCGGCAATGATGCAGAATAGAGGCATCATCATCTCCAACGACCCTTCGCCGACGCGTGTTCGCGGCCTCATCGGCAATGTGGACCGGGCCGGGTGTCTGAACGTGGCCGTGTGCCGGATGGACGGGTCGGCACTGGGCAAGGCCCTTGCCGGGACATGTGACCGGGTGCTGGTCGACGCGCCCTGTTCCTCCGAGGGGACCATCCGCAAGTCGGCGCAGGCACTGGACCGGTGGTCGGTGGCTGCAATCGAGCGCTTCCCGTCGATTCAGAAGCGGCTGATACTGGCCGGGTACCTTGCGCTCAAGCCCGGCGGCACGATGGTCTATTCAACCTGTACGGTTGCGCCCGAGGAGA
Organism: uncultured bacterium; assembly: GCA_964610135.1. GTDB lineage: Bacteria > Hydrothermota > Tepidihabitantia > Tepidihabitantales > Tepidihabitantaceae > UBA2258. The sequence goes on from CAZSUX010000253.1 coordinate 1,613, forward strand.
ATGAGTCGGTTGTCGCGCACCTGCTGCAGCGGCAGCCCGAGGCCGAAGTCCGAGAGGCCGAGCTGCCGGGCCTTAAGATGCGGCCGGGGCTGACCGAATGGGAACGTGACTCGTTCCCCGAGGTGATCGCCCGCTGTCGGAGAATCCTACCGCAAGACAACGACACGGAACCCTTCTTTCTGGCTTCGATCAGGAGGCCGGCGTGAACCGGCGAGTGCGGGAACTGAGCGAGAGGTTCGGTATCCCCAGAGAGGTGTTCGATCGACTCGCGGCGGTCGAAGATCAGGAGACGGTCTTTGTCGGCACGCCTGAGGTGATGGGCTTCGATGCGGTCAGGCCGATGCGCCGGGGTATCAGATTGGCGAGGATCTATCCCCATTCACTCAAGCCGACCACATTCGCGATGCAGGTCCTCGGACAGCAGACGACGCGCAACGTGATAGGGCTGAGTGACGAGCAGGCTAAGCTGCTGATAAACGGCGGGAGCCTGAACATCGAGGTCGAAGCTGAGAACGGGTTCGTGCTGATTGGGTGGCGGGGATTCGTCGTCGGCGTCGGGTTTTACAAGCGGCCGGTGCTCAAGTCCCAGATACCCAGATTCCGCCCGGTCGAGTAGCGCCGGCGTCATCCAGCCAACCCGCCTGACGCAGGGCACCATAAAGGACTACAGCCGCGGCAGTTGCCACGTTAATTGAGTTCTTGTATCCGAAGACGGGGACTTCGACCACAGCATCGCACATCTTCAGCGCGGCCTCAGAAACCCCAAGCGCCTCGTTGCCGAGCACAAGAGCCACTGGAAAGCTGTACTCGAAGCGATGGTATGGCGAGGCGCCTCGCGCCGTTTCCACCGCCACAAGCTGGACGCCTTCTGCCTTGAGGTCGGCCAGCGCCGATACGGTATCATCGAACCTTCGCCATGGGACCGAGTCGGTCGTACCCAGAGAGGTCTGTTCCAGTTTGTGATGGGGCGGGTAGGCCGTGTACCCGCAGGGGATGACTTCAGCGGCGCGTGCGGCGTCGGCCAGTCGGAAGATAGACCCGACATTGAAGGCGCTGCGCAGGTTGTCGAGTACGATATGGATCGGCCGGCGCGGGAGTCTGGCGAATTCCTCCGGTGCCAGTTCCGAGTCGCGGGTCCTTACTTCGAAGAGGGTCTCGATGCCGTCGGGGGCGGGCTTGCCCTTCAGCGAGCGACCGCGATGACGGGGCGGGCCCTGGGTCCTCGGACGCCTCACTTGAGGCCGAATGCCTTGCGAATGGACTTCTGCTGGGTGGGAGACAAGCCGGCGCCGGGGCCGACGTTCAGAGCAATCTGGGCTGCCTTCTCTGTCAGCTCGATGAGGTCGAGCGCCGACAGGGCGGTGGGGCCCACGGCGACAATCCCATGACCGGGCCAGATGACGGCCGAAGACTCCTCGAGCATTCCGGCGGTGGCGCGCCCGAGTGACAGAGAGCCGGGCGGCAGGAAAGGGAGCATCGTCAGGCGGTCCTGGAGCAGCAGCGGCGCTTCGGTGTGCGTGCTCAGCAGGCGTTTGATGAGCTGCTTCGGATTGGCGAATCGGAGAGTCAGGCTGATGAGTGCGGTCGGGTGGGTGTGTACCACGACGCGGTCGCGCGGCCGGAACCGGGCCAGCATGTCGTGTACCGCGACGTGCGTGGGCAGTTCACTTGATGGTTTCGTGCCCTTCGGCAGGACCGAATACGACCGGTCGCCGGCGCCGAACCGGAGCAGACAGAGTCCCTCGGTCGGGTTGCGGGCAAGGTCGCGCATCCTGACATTTGCGCGCTTCACCAGCAGCGTGCCGAGTACCGGCCCGGGCCCTGGTCTGACCGATATGTTGCCGGCGTTTGCCTCGGCCCAGTTGCGGCGCGACAGCTCGGACGCGACCACGGCGATGTCGTCGAGGTAGGGGGCGACCGCTCTTCTCAGTTGATTCTCTACAGCTTTCGTTATCATGGTCATGATGATATTGCCGTGGAGGTGGTCGGCTGTCAAGCCATGCCGGTCATTGAAACGCGAGGCATTGACTTCAGGCTGTGTCTTGTCAAAATAGCAGTCTCTTTCAAATGCTGAGAAACAGCTACTTCTTTCGAGCTGCGGTCTGCGCCGTGCTGCTGGCGTTGGGAGCATGCGGCGGCAATTCGGCCTCGATGTCGGAGACGAAGCGAGTTGCGGCACCGGAGACGGCTGCTTCGGCGGTCATGCCTGTGACTTCCGAGTCCAGCGCGGATAGCACACCTGCCCGGGCCACGGTTGAGCAACCGCCGACCGTGCCGGAACCGGAGACGCTTCCGGACGTGATCAGGAAGACGTTCCCCGGCGCCGCTTCAGTGCGGTCAGAATCGGATCCGTTTCCGTACCGGGTCGTTCAGGACAGCGCCGGGCGCGTGTTGGGATACGAGGCATTCTCAGACAGCGCCGGCGTCACCGCCAGAGGTTATGCAGGCATGGTGCCGCTGGAGGTACTCTTTGATGCGCAGGGCAAACCGGAGCGCATATACATCTTGGAGAATCGCGAGACCCCGGCTTACCTGGACCTCGTATCCGGCAGCGGCCTGCTCGAACGGCTGCTTGCCTTCGACCCGACCCGCCCTGACAGCGTGGACGCTGTGACACTCGCGACGAGCAGCTCTCGGGCCATCATCGCCGGCGTCACCGGGCTCGCAGCCCGGGTTTCGGCCGAGCTTGTCGCCAAGGGTCAAGGGGTTCGTTGACACCCTCCTGACCGGGCAATAGAATCAAGTCCTGTCGGAAACCTCAAACCTGAACCAGACTCTGTTGCTGATAAAGCCTGACGCGGTCGGGCGGCACCGTATCGGTGAGATACTCGGCCGGCTGGAAGCAGCCGGCTTCGTCGTTACCGGTCTTGTCATGCGGCGTCTGAGACGGGCCCAGGCCGAGGGGTTCTACGCGATTCATCAGGGCAAGGAGTTCTTTCCCGGGCTCGT
>CAZSUX010000254.1:0-4557 GCA_964610135.1 uncultured bacterium
GACCGTGAGAAGCCTGGTCGCATGAAGATACGATTCTGCGGCGGCACGCGGACCGTTACCGGCTCCAAGCATCTATTCACGTCCGGCAAGCAGCGGCTGCTCGTCGAGTGCGGACTTTTCCAGGGACACCGCGCCGAGGCCGAGCACACCAACCGCAGTTTCCCCTTCAAGGCGCGCGAGGTCAACTGGTGTGTCATTAGCCACGCCCACATCGACCACGTCGGCAACATCCCCAACCTCGTGAAGTACGGGTTCCGCGGGCCGATTGTGATGACTCAGGGAACCGCGGCGCTGGCCCGGTTGCTGGTCGAGGACTCGGCCCACATCCAGGAATCCGACATCCGCTACCTGAACAAGAAGCTGCGGGAGAAGGGCGAGCCGCCCAAGGAGCCGGTGTACACGGTCAAGGATGCCGGGGAATCGCTCAAGTACATCGAGGGCATCCGTTACGCGAAGCCGCGCAAGCTCGGGCCGTACAAGGTGGTGCTGCACGATGCCGGGCACATTCTCGGGTCGGCACTGGTGGACATCGAAGTCGAGGGGAAGCGCGTGCTGTTCACCGGCGACCTCGGCCGGAAGAAGATGCCGATTATCAACGACCCTGTGCTGGTCGCCGAGGCCGACTACCTCATCATGGAAGGGACGTACGGCAACCGGAAGCACGGCGACTACCGGGATGTGGATACGCGTCTGGCCGAGGTGGTGAACCGCGTCTACTCACGCGGCGGTAGGATCATTATCCCCGCGTTCGCGGTCGAGCGGTCGCAGGAGATCGTCTACACCCTGAACCGACTGCGCCAGAGCAACCGGATTCCCGCCGTGCCGGTGCATGTCGACTCTCCGCTGGCGAGCCGCGTGACCGAGGTCTATCGGAACTACCCGCAATACTACGACGCCGAGGCGCTTGAGATGCTCAACGGCCACCAGTACCTGTTCGATTTTCCCGGGCTCCGCTACGTCGAGTCGGTCGAGGAGTCAAAGGCACTCAACCTGAGCAAGGAGCCGTGCATCATCATCTCGGCATCGGGGATGTGCGAGGCGGGACGGGTGCTGCACCACTTGAAGCACTCGGTCGAAGACCCGAAGAACCTGGTGCTGATCGTTTCTTTCCAGGCCGAGAACACGCTTGGTCGCCGGATTGCGGAACGGCAGCCGATGGTGCGGATCTACGGCGAGGAGCATCCGCTGCGGGCCGAGGTCGAGGTGATGGACGAGTTCAGCGCGCACGCGGACCACGATGCCCTGGTCCAGTATGTCAAGGCGATGAACGTTCCCCGGCTGAAGAAGGTCTTCATCGTCCACTCCGAGCTGGACGCGGCAGAGGCCCTGGTCGAGCCCCTGAAAGCCCTCGGCGTGCGCGAGGTCGTGATTCCGGAGATTGGAGAAGAACATGAGATCTAGGACCGGGCGAAGTCAGAAGTCAGAAGTCAGAAGTCAGAAGTCGGAACTGGGGACGCGGCGGGTTCTGGTCATCCTGGCAGCAAGCGCCGCCCTCGTGCTGTTCGCCGGCTGTGATTTGCTGGACAGCCTGCTCGGCACTGATACGACCCCGCCGACCTGCCAGATCACAAGCCCGGCTGACTCCACATCGGTCAACGGCGTGGTGCCGCTGGCCGCAACCGCTTTCGATAGCATCGGAGTGGACCGGGTCGAGTTCTACGCCGACGGCTCGCGGGTCAGTGCCGACAGCTTCTCGCCCTACTCGGCAAGCTGGGACGTTTCCGGGCTGGCCGAGGGGACCTGGCATTCCGTGAGCTGTATCGCCTATGACCTTGCCGGCAACAAGGGCTACAGCGACACGGTTGTGGTCGAGATTGCCGCTGTCGGCCAGAGGAGCGTGTATCACGGCGAGTTGGATGTGCAGGCGCACGCCCGGGAGGTGGTGTCCTTTGACGCCCATCCCGGCGATACGCTCACTGGTGACGCCCAGGTTGTAGCCGGCGGTACGCTCTCGACGTTCCTGTGGCTGGACCAGGACAACTACCAGAAGTACATTGCGAATCAGTCGTACACCGCTTTGTTCCAGCAGAACAACTTCTCGCAAATGAGCATGCGGCAGGGCGTTGCCACGTCCGGCAAGTTCTACCTCGTCTTTGCCAACGCAACCAGCTCGGCGGTCAGTTGCTGGGCTAGATTCGTACTGGAGTAACCAAAGATGAACTGGATATTGATCGTCGTTGCACTCTTCCCGCGTCCGGAGTTGGTTCCGGTCGGACAGGCCGAACTCTCGACTGCGCGGCAGATACAACAGGGATTTGCGAATGTCGAATGTCGATTGTCGAATGGGGACCAGATGTCTTCAATCGTCAATCGTCCGTCGGCGTGGAACAGCCCGACCGAGGCCCGGGTTCCGGGCAGGTTCGTGGTCGGGTTCGAGTCCGGCGCGGCGGATGCGGCCTGCGCGTGGGCTGTACAACATGGTGGTAGCGTCGTGCGGGTCGATGATGCTCTGGGCTTTGTTGTTGCTGACTTCCCGCAGGGCTGTGAATCACCGGATGGACTGCTGGCCACGTCGGCGTCGCAGGTGAGCGGCATTCGGTACTTTGAGCCGACTCTGCGGGCCCACACTACCGGGCTGCCGAACGACCCCTACTTCATTCCCTACCAGTGGGACAAGTGGGTCATGTACGGGGACCAGGCCTGGGATGTCATCGGCGGTTCGATGGACGTGAAAGTAGCGGTCGTGGACAATGGCAGCGACTGGCAGCATCCTGACCTCGCCGCCAGCTTCAAGACCGGCGAACTTGGCTACGACTTCATCGGTAATGACAACGACCCGCGGCCGGACAACATCAACGTTCCGGAGGCATTCCACGGCACGCACGTCGCCGGCATCATCGCCGCGACCCGGAACAACAATGAGGGAATCGCAGGTTGGGCGCTCGCGCAACTGCTGGCAGTACGTGTACTGAACGATTCCGGTGCGGGCACCACCGATGTGGTTGCATCGGGTGTGAGGTGGGCGGCCGACCACGGCGCGAGGATTATCAACATGAGCCTTACGTCGACCTCCAACTCGACGCCGCTGGACCAGGCGTGTGCCTACGCGGCGCAGGCCGGGGTGGTAATCGTCGTCGCGTCGGGCAACGAGGGTCATCAGGCCATCGGGTTTCCCGCGGCTCTGAGCCAGTGCATCGCCGTGGGGGCGAGTTCGACCGACTCGCGGCTCGCGACCTTCTCGAACTATGGGCCGGAACAGGAAGTCGTGGCCCCGGGCGTGACCATCATTTCCTGTGTGCCGGGCGGCGCGTACGGACAGGCGGACGGCACGTCGATGGCTTCGCCGGAAGTCGCCGGAGTGGCCGCACTGATACTGGCCCGGAACTGGGGGTTGACCGCAGCCGAGGTGAGGGCCGTTATCGATGCGTCGGCGATTGACATGGGCGTCGCCGGCCGGGACATCCAGTACGGCTACGGGTTGGTCAACGCCAAGCGGGCGGTGGACCTTGCAGCGACGTATGCCGCGAGTCGTGCACCACAGACGGTGAAAGACGAACTCCAAACGGTGGATGGTCGGACAATCATCGTGCGGAGTGGGTCAGGCCTACCGTCCTGGATTGAGCAGGCCGACGTCTTTGACGGCTCAGGCCGGCGAGTTCAGATCGGCGAATCTGACCTCAGGCCCGGAACGTACTTCCTCAGAACACGTCTGGAGTCCATGGCCCAAGGTCCAAAGTCCATGGTCTCTCGTCTACTGGTTCTGGACTAGTCGGTCGAGTATTCGGCGCAGGAGTCTTCGGTTTCCCACACGGTCACGCGGCTGACCGGGTAGAACTGCTGCATCTCGTCGTAGAAGTGCCGGGCCAGGTTCTCTGAGGTCGGGTTGGATTCGTACACCTCGTTCAGCATCTTGTGGTCGGGCAGGATGCTCTCCAGCTTCTTGCCGACGTCCAGGAAATCGGCAATCATCCCCGGCTTGTTCAGCTTCTTCGCGCTGATTTCCACTTCGATGCGGTAGTTGTGGCCGTGGACGCCCTCGCACTTGCCGCTGGCGCCGTGGATTCGGTGTGCAGCGCTGAACCTGCGGCTCACTTTGATGGTCCACATCATTGCCTCCTCGAGCGGTCGGTTCGGTTCGCTCTCATCACGAGCGATAATACCTCGTTCCGCCGCGGGGTCAAGCTGGCGGGGGCGCGGTTTGACTGGCAGGGGTGAGGAGGTAGAATGGCATTCAATGCCCAACCTCGAAGTCGGAGTTTCCTCTCCGAAGTCCGCCCTTTGTCATTTGTCCTTAGGACTTAGTACTTTCCTTCAGCATGTGGCCCCTGCGTGAGGTAGACGAACCCGCGGTTGTTCGGCTGGTCGCGGAAGCAGGTATCGACAACCTGACCGCGCGGCTGCTCTGGCTGCGCGGCGTGCGAGATACCGAGGCCGTGCGGCGTTGGCTGGCGCCGGAACTGGGTCATCTCCACCCACCCGAGCTGCTGCCCGACTTTGCGCCGGCGGTGGCGCGAATCCGGAAGGCCATCGCCGGGCGCGAGACGATTCTCATCTGGGGACACGACGACCTCGACGGCGTCACGTCGGTGGTGATTCTCTACCGGCTGCTCACCGACC
>CAZSUX010000255.1:0-4534 GCA_964610135.1 uncultured bacterium
GACCTTGTCGAGCGACCCGAAGTGCTGGATGAGCGCCTTCTTCCGCACCGGGCCAAGTCCGGATATCTCGTCCAACTCCGACTCGACCATTTTCTTGCCGCGCAGCTTGCGGTGGAAGGTGATGGCGAAGCGATGCGACTCGTCGCGGATGCGCTTCAGAAGTTTCAGTGCCGGCGACGTCACCGGAATCGTGATTTCTCGGCCGTCATCGTAGTATAGCGTGTCGGTTCGCTTGGCCAACCCGAGTATCGGTATCTCGGCATCGAACTGGCCGTAGGCCTTCACTGCCGACGACAACTGCCCCTTGCCGCCGTCAACCAGCACCAAATCAGGCAAGGGCCGATTCTTCTCAAGCAGGCCACGCACGCGCCGCGCCAGCACTTCTCCTATCATTGCGCAGTCGTCCGGGCTTGGGACACGATCCGCCGAAAGCGGGGACAGTCCCCGGCCGCGAGGACGCGGCCGCAATCCGGTACAGTCCCCGTTTTCGCGGTCATGTCCCACGCCGCGGATCTTGAAGAGCCGGTACTGCTGTTTGGTCGGCCGGTCATCGCGGAACACGACGATCGAACCCACCGCGTTCGTGCCCTGTGTGTTCGATATGTCCACGCCCTCAATCAACCGCGGCACGGCCGGGAGCCCGAGGATCTCCGCAAGCTCACGGTTCCCGGCCGGCACGCGCTCCTCGGGCCGCAACTCGACCAGCGCCTTCTCCGCATTAGCCCGCGCGAGTTCCATCAGCCGCACCTTCTCACCCCGCTCCGGCACGACGATCCTCACCTTTCGCCCCCGCTTCTCGGCGAACAGCGCCTCGAGCGCGGCCGCATCCTCGATCGCTGCGGGCAGGACAATCTCCTCCGGGATGTCGTGGGTGTGGGTGTGAACAGAACGGACAACCGTCGAGAGCAGTTCGGAGTCGAGGGCGCTCTCTCCAGCAGTCAGCGGGTACTCCTCGCGCGAGACGATCTTGCCCTCGCGCACCCGGAACAACGCGGCGACGGCCGACTTCTTCCCGCGGGCGAGTCCGATGATGTCGCGGCTGGTCTTGTCTTGCACCACCGCCTGCTGGTTCTTCTGGATCTCACGCAGAGCCATCAACTGGTCACGCAGGGTCGTCGCGACCTCGAAATCCTGGGCCTGTGACGCAGCCCACATCCGCTGCTCGACCTGTTCCGTGAGCTCGTCCGACCGGCCGGACAGAAAACGGATCACGTCTTTGACCTGGTCAGCGTATTGCTCCTGGGTAACCTTGTCCGCGCATGGGCCGGAGCAGCGGTTCAGCTCGAAATCCAGGCACGGCCGGCCCGGCCGGTCTTCCGGCAGCCGATACTTGCACGTCCGCATCCGGAATATTCGCTTGACTGCCTTCAGCGCCTTCCTCAGCTCTTTGGCCGATGTGTAAGGGCCGAAGAAGACGCTGCCGTCGTCCTTCAGGTTCCGGGTGAAGAAGATGCGCGGATAGGGGTCGGATGCGGTTATCTTGAGATACGGGAACTTCTTGTCGTCGCGCAGCCGCACGTTGTAGGGCGGCTTCTTGAACTTGATGAAGTTCTCTTCGAGGACCAGCGCCTCGACCTCGGAACGGGTGACCACGGTCTCGAGGTCGGCCACCTTGCTGACCAATGAACGCAGGCGGGGGTCTTCCTTCGGCTGGGTGTAGGCTTGAAGTCGGTCTCGGAGCACCCGTGCCTTGCCCACGTAGAGCACGCGGCCCTTGGCATCCTTGAGCAGATAGACGCCGGGCGCCACGGGCGCGGCCGCAACCTTGTCTGCGAATGTCATGTTGAGAAGTGGTCCAGTGGCCTAGCGGTCGAGTGCCGAGTCCGGATTACGGTTCACTTGACCTCTTGACCACTCGACCACTAGCCTTTTACCACTCCTAGTGGCTTCATCCTCGCCACTTTGCGGCAGATGCCGGCCCGGACGCAGACGTCCACGACCCTGTCTACGTCTTTGTACGCATCCGGGACCTCCTCGCGCAGGACTTCGCGGCTCGCGGCCATCACCTGGATGCCCTGCGCCCTCAGCTCCTGCGCCACGTTCCGGCGTTCGGTCTCCTTCAACGCACGGGTGCGCGACCAGACGCGTCCTGCGCCGTGGCAGGCCGAGCCGAACGTTTCGGCCTCGGCCTTCTCGGTACCGAGCAGCAAGTAGGAGCTCGTACCCATGTCACCGGGAATGAGAACCGGCTGACCGAGGTGCCGGTAGCGTGAAGGCAGGGCGTGGCTGCCGGTCTGGTTGTGGCACTGGGTGCCGGAGCCGGGTTTGGCCGGACCAAACGCTCGGGTCGCGCCCTTACGGTGGACGCAGACCTTCACGCAATTCTTACCTACCGCGTGGGTCTCAAACTTGGCGATGTTGTGCGCCACGTCGTAGACCTGCCCCATCCCCAGCCGTTCGTTGGAAAGCCCGAGCACCTGTGCAAACGCTTCGCGCACCCAGTGCGCAATCGCCTGCCGGTTCGCCCACGCATAGTTAGCCGCGCAGACCATTGCGCCGAAGTACCGCCTGCCTTCCGGCGAATCGATGGGCGCACAGGCCAGTTGTCGGTCAACTAACTCGATGCCATACTTCTTCGACACGGCGCCGAGCGTCTTCACATTGTCATCGCATATCTGGTACCCAAGGCCGCGCGAGCCGGTGTGGATCATCACAGTTATCTGACCCTCGGCAATCCCCAGGTCGCGCGCCGCGCTCAGGTCAAAGACCTCGGCCACCTCCTGCACTTCCAGAAAGTGGTTGCCCGCGCCAAGCGTGCCAAGCTGCGGCATCCCCCGCTCCAGCGCCCGCGCCGAAACGCCGTCAAGGTCCGCCCCGGCCATGGCTCCATGCTCCTCCGTGTACTCCAGGTCCTCCTCGGTGCCGTAGCCCTTCTCAACGGCCCAACGGGCGCCGCGCATCAGCACCAGCGCGACCTCCGCCTGGGAAATGCGAATCTTGCCCTTGGAGCCGACGCCGGACGGCACGTTGTTGTACATCGCCCGCACCAGCTTCTCCAACACCGGCTGAGTCAGATCCGCGCGCGAGAGCTTGGTTCTCAGCAGCCGCACCCCGCAGTTGATGTCGTAGCCGACTCCGCCCGGGGACACGACGCCTTCCTTCACCGCAAAGGCCGCCACGCCGCCGATGGGAAAGCCGTAGCCCCAGTGGATATCCGGCATCGCCATGGACTGGCCGACAATTCCGGGCAGGGTCGCGACGTTCGCGACCTGCTCCGGCGCCTGGTCCTGCTTGATGTCCGCAAGCAGCGAAGCGTCCGAGTAGATGACGCCGTCCACCCGCATCTTCGGGTTGTAGCTCTTCGGAATCCTCAGCCGGGTATCGTCAATCCTCTCCAGCGGGCCCTTCCAGCTAGCCATGAATGACTACTCCCACCACTGTCCAACGAAGAAAAGCTCGGAATCGCCCGGGGCGAACACTGGCGCGTGGCAGAGGAACTCGGCCGGGAAGTAGTCTGGAGTCACATTGAGGTTGTCGGTCCCATCGGCGTTCATCACGGAGATATCGTACGCGCCCTGCTCTTCAATCGCCGCGACAACATAGACCAGCTTCGTGCCGGAATGGGACCAGCTGGCCAACCCCTGGGCGTAGCCAGTGCTGGTCAGCCGTATCTCATTGGTCCCATTCGAGTCCACTACGAAGAAGTTGTACCGTCCGTGAGTCGTACTCGGGTCTTCGAGCCGCTCGAAGACAATCTTCGTTCCGTCCGGGCTCAGCTTCGGGTCGTAGTCGCCGATCGGCAGGTTGGCATTGCCCCACTGCCCGGCATTCGCCGGATTCGTCACCGCCGCGGCCGAAGTCCCGTCATCGTTCATCTTCCATATCTTGAACCCGGAAGTGAAGACGATGCAGCTCCCGACCCAGTCAACGTCGCCATCGTGCGAGCCGGAATCGTAGAGCAGCGTATCGCCGGTGCCGTCGGCGTTCATCACATAGACATCAAGGTCGTTGCTTCGGAACGACAGGAACGCGATGCGCGTATTGTCCGGCGACCAGGCCGGATAGACATCCAAGAAGGAGTTGTTCGTCAGCCGCCGGAACCCGGACCCATCGGTCCCCGCAGTACAGAGCTCAAGCTGCTCATTGCTGTCGCCGTCGACCTTCTGGGCGAGCAGCAGCTTCTCTCCGGTGGCGTCCAGCCGCAGGGCCGACGTCTGAATCTCCCTCGGCGTGCTGTAGACCAGGCGGACGTCCTGCGTCCCGAGGTGCAACGCGTAGATCCCATATCTTCCCTCATGCGGCACGGTCTTCGGCTCGGATCCGCAGCCAAAAAGCAGCACCACGGTAACTGCAGACAGAATCCGCGGGCCGCAGCTCTCCGGGATTCGCGGCCGGGCGTCGTCGATCCGCTCTAGCGATCTGTACCACCTGGGCATGGAAGAGTATAGAACTGAGATACGCCGGGTGCAACCGGCGGCTGGGTGCACTCGCGGACGCTCTTCGCTGCTTGACTCAGGTCTGAAGCAGGCGTAAGCTCCCTGCCTGACCGTTCAAGGAGGAATGCGTGATGACCCGATTTCTGCTCATTCTCACG
>CAZSUX010000256.1:0-4521 GCA_964610135.1 uncultured bacterium
CGGGACGGTTGCGGCCGGGGACCAACTCACTCCGAAGTCAGTGGTGTACTTATACTGGATGGTCCCTACGCTCGACGACCAGCATAAGAAGACGAACCGGTCCAAGGCCGCAAGGCACGGCTCCGAGTTTGCGAGGCCTCCAACCAGCGGCGAGTCGTGCTCGTCCATCTCAGGCCAGTCAACACCGCGGTTCGTAGATTTGTACACGTATATGCCCGGATCGGGGTTCCCCTCTCCGTTCCAGTCGAAAGCCACCATCATCTGAGTGTCATCGTAGTCGTTCGCCACGAGCGATGGGTGCGTGGCGCGGAACTCCCCCTTTGGAACGAGATAACCTCTGCCGGTCCAAATAGCTCCGCCATTCGTCGTGTGCCTGTACTCCAGCCAATTGTCCTCATTCGTAGGACTCTCTTGGACGGAGTAGACAATGCTCGCACAGTCATTGTCCTTGAACAGCCCGACTGCGCACATCCTGTCCTTCCCGTTGAGGTCAGAGAGGTCAGTGACCCGGATAGTCCAGGGGGTCCGGTCCGTGTCGCCGTCATTGCAGTAGAACGCACACTGCGCCGGGAAGTACGTAGGCCCTTGGCTCGGTTGGGTGTCTTCCGCGACCCAGATCTTGTGAGTGGGGCTCAGAACCACGTGGCACCGGCTGTAGTTCTTCTCGACCGGGGACCCACGCATGAATCCATACGGCGCCTGGCTGTGCCAGTTGTCCAGTGCCAGATCGCTGAACTCAAAGACGCGGCCATTCCTGTCGGATGGGTCGGCGTTGACATGGGAGCTTTCGGCAATAATACTGACCCATGTACGCTTCGTGCCACTGCTGTCGTACTCAGTCATCGCGACGGCGTGCGTGCCGCTGTTGTTCGTCAGGTAGTGCCGGATACCATCGGTGGGCTGTTCGCAGTTGAATTCTCTTCCCCAGTGCCAGTGCCAGACCTGAGCGCGCAACGTTCCCAGGAGGCCTAGCAGCGCAAGGGAAGTCAGCAGCCTTGAGGTCGTTTTCATGTTCTCCTCTTCTTCTTGACCAACATCTCTTTCGAAGCTAACCTAATCGGGGCAGCAATAGGACGCAAGTCTGAAACCTATTTGTCTTGGTCGACGGGTAGGGCTGCCCCTTTAGCTTTTCCTGGGCCGACGACCGGTCAACCCATAGACATCTCCTTCCCGTTGGCACTTGAGGCCAGCCGAGCTTTCTCCATTATCTGGCAATCACAAGCTTGCGGACCACTTGTCGTTCGACGCTCTGGGCCTCTGACCGCTCTCGGACAAAGTAGACTCCAGGGACCAGACGGCTAATGTCGTTAGGCCCGGGTCTCAGTGAAGTGACTTTGCGTCCGGAAGCATCATAGAGGTGGGCCTGTGCCGTGGAGAGTAGCGGTACACAGCGACAGACTACCGTCTGCTGCATCACTAAGCCTGTCTTGGCATGGCCCGATTCCTCAAGGCCAATGACGACGCTATCCCGGACGACGAGAAGCCGACCGCTTGGCGCCCATCCACCTGCATAGATGCGGCCGGTGCGACGGTTCGACATGAGCCATTCGCCAGCTCCTCGGACAATGCCAGGTAGGCTCATCCTCATCACGACGCTGTCGCATTGAGAATCGACTACCAACAGGGTCTGAACATAGGGGGAATCCAGTGCCAGCGCCGTGCAGTACAGATATCGCCCGGTGGCGTCCTCGCACACCGCCTGGATGATGTGTCGTCCGGCATCGAACCTCGATACGACACTGTCTGTACGCGTCTCAACTACATAGACGCTGTCAGTGTAGTCGGGACCGCACCCCACCGCCACATACAGCTTCCCTGCTGCAGCGACGTGGATGATTGCGTGTGCAAAACCAAAGCCCGTCAGCGAAAAGGTCCGTACCGGCCTCAGGGATTCCATGCTAAGGACGGTCAGCTCTGCGAAGCCGTGCATCACGTAGACCTTGCGCTCTGCTGCCGAGTAGCACACGCCCTTAGGATTCCAGTAGCCCGGAGTAGTGTCCATGACAATGCTGTCTCCCTGGCAATCCACAACCGTGTAACCGTTGGCCGAAATGCCCCAGAACTGGTGCAGTTCGGTCGACAGCAGCGAGTGCCAGAACGCGTCGTCCGGACTGCCCCTCGCCTGAATTCGTATGACGCTGTCGGTGTCGCAGTCAATCACGGCAATGTAGCACTGCCCAAGGGTGTCGTTTACGCCCGCGTACAGCTTGTTGAATTCTGAGTGCCACCGGATCCCGCCATGCACGTAGCCCGTGGGGATGACTTTGAGTAGCGAGTCGTTCGCGCAGGTGAAAACAGACACACTGCCGCAGTCTCCGTTCGGCCGGTCCCATGTGCTGACGTAGAGCCTGCCATCAGTTGCGTCGTGGACCATGCACTGGGGGAGGCCGCACCTTATGTAAGACTTAACGAGCCTGGACGGGCAATCGGCAACCCCGACGTAGCCGCATCGCCCGCCGTAGGTGAAGTAGAGCTTGTCATTGACCGTGTCGAGACAGGCGCTCTCCGCGCGAGCGCTAAGCGGCAACAGCGCCTGGAAGGTGTCGCCACTGCAGTCGACCACGAAGACACGCCCGCCCTCAGAGAGGCAGAAGAGACGGTTCAGACGATCGAGATGGGTTGGCGCCATTCGGTCGTCGGCCCGGTTCACAGCCGTGATTTGGCCGGTACTGCCGTCCAGCGCAGCAATGACCAGGCCCATAGTCAGATAGACTTTTCCTGAGCCGGGCGCGCAGGTCAGGCCCCAAGGGTCGATGCCTACTACCTGTTCCCAGAGGACCGTGTTCGTGGCGCAGTCTATGCCCGCGATGTTGATCCACCAAGCGCCATAGATGCGGTTGTTAACGGGGTCAGAGCAGAGGGCGTAGACGGAACAGGGCATCGCGATCTGGGTGATCACACTGTCCTTCTTCACTTCAACTACGTAGAGCGTATCGTCAACCCCTGCATAGACCTGATTGCGGGCGGGATTGGGATTGAAGCAAAGTGCCGTGGCGCCCTGAACTCGCTGAATGGCGGCGACCACGCTGTCCGAGTAGCAGTCGACTACCTTGAGCCCGTCGCCCGCTCCGATGTACAGCTTGTTGTGTATAGTATCAAGACAAGTGCTGGAACCCGGCCCGACAACCGGTATCGTGCCAATGACACTGTCGTTTGCGCAGTCTATGACCTTCACGCTCGGCGCGCCGCAATAGACGCGATTGACGAGCGGATTGTAGAAGACCCAAGCCGTCTTCCCGCCCATCGGCAGTTGCTTCAGGACCTGGTAAGAACTGCAGTCCACAATGACAACTGAGTATGGGGACGGCGTCGCCGCGTAGAGCTTGTTCTCTGCCGTGCAATAGCAGAGGGACGTGACTGGACCAGTTGGGATTCGGGCCAGTTTGCGGACGCTGACGGCGTCGATGACGATCACATCTCCGCTGTCTCCCCCGACGAAGAGCCGCTCGGAGCCGGGAGCGTAGTCCCAAGCGACGCTGTATGAACCGAGTATCGGACCAAGGCTGTCCGGCAACAGGATGTAGCCTTCAACAACTTGAGCCGAGGTGACTGACGCCAGCAGCGTTCCCAGCGCCAGCCCGAACGCCAGTATCTTCGGCCACACGGCTCGGTTGCGGTGAGTAACTGGAAGTTCACGGCCCTGACCACAGACGTTTGCAGTGCCTGCCATCCGGACCTCCCGGACTTGCGGATTCCTTCCAACTAGACGCCGGTCGCGCATGCGGCTCTGACCGTACCGCAGCGCCCAACGTTGGCCGCAATGATACGCCCGCGTCTCATCGCCGTCAATGTTGACTTTCTTCGGATTCTCCTTCTCATGACTACCCGTAATCGCTTTCCAGACAATGACTTAGAGAGATGCTCTTCTTCAGCCCCCCCCCCTCGATTTGGCCTTGACACGCACAGCAAAGCTCAAGGGGGCATGCCCGGAATCCCTCCTCTCCGCCGTGCCTGGTGGCGACGAGGAGGTCCCGTCCGTCGCGCCGGAAACGAAGTCTCCGGCCACGGCCGGTTTCGGAATGCGGGCGCGGGTGCTGTCGAGCGGGTTTCATCGAGTACGGTTTCGACGGGGCTCCGTTCCAGGTCGTGGAGCAGGGCTGGCAATAGCGAGAAGCCGGTCCGCCTTGCGGCAAACCGGCCTCTGTTCTTCCGAAGCTAGTGCAGAACCGTCAGCCGGGCTGTGTGCGTCGCTCCGTTCGTGACCGCGCGCAGGAAGTAAGCGCCGGGCTCCAGGTTCGAGGTCCGGAGTTCTACTGACGAAGTGGCAACCGGAATGGTCCGAACGAGGCGGCCTGACGCGTCGTACAGCGAGAGAGAGGAGTGAGGCGAGAGGAGCGAGGAGTTGATACGGAGGGTGGTGAGGTCGCGGCAGGGGTTGGGGGAAATGGCGAGGGGCGAGGGACGAGGGGCGAGGGGCGAGGGCCCGGCGATGCCCGTCGCGACGGTGGTCTTGAAGACCGAGCCGCCTTCGGTGCCGGCGTAGACCGTGTTCTCCGCGCCGGGGCGCAATGCCAGCATCAG
>CAZSUX010000257.1:0-4487 GCA_964610135.1 uncultured bacterium
GTATCCAGACCAAGCCCGCGCCGAGATCGCTTTCGGCCCGCCGCAAGCCGTCAGCTGTTGGCCGTCTCCTACACCGCAGTACCGCGCCTCCACGACGAAGCCTTCGCTCGCGCCATGGCCGCCCTCGCCGCAAACGCCTTTAACCGGTGGAAGGTCAAGCTGCCGCCGAAGCCTCCGGCTGTGAGCCGCTAGCCGTTGGCTGTCGGCCGTCTCTCCTCGCCGCCTGCGTTCCCGCCTCGGCAATCAGCGCGTTTCCGGAGGAGCACTAGATGGCCCAGAAGAACCGTTGGCACCCGGTCATGTTGCCTGACGACTATCTCAGGAAGCTGAAGCAGGACCTCAGCGAGGTCGAGGCTCAGGTCGAGGTTGAGACCCGCTACGAGCCCGACCTCGATTTCTCCCCTCCTCCCTCCGACGGCCAGTAGCCTGCCCCGCTCGACACACTGACGTGAGCGAGGCCTCGGCCGCCTGAGGCGCAGGCCGGTCAGTCCTGCGGCGCGGCGAAGACCTTGTCCTCCATCGGCAGGTTGTGCTCGATGGTCTCGAACACGTACGTGCTCGAGCCGCCCTTGCGCCCGCAGACGATCCGGTGCGGCAGCATCACGCCGTCCACTGCGCGGTAGTCCTCAATCGAATGGTGCCAGCCGATGGCGCGGAGCAGGTAGTCCCTAGTATCGATGTACAAGGTGTAGTAGGCGACCGGCCGGTCGTTCCTGACCGCGTAGCAGGGCCGGCCGTTGGTGGTGTCGATACCGTGCAGCGTCGGGCTGGGGAAGTACTCGGCAATGCGCAGCACGTGATGCGGGTTCACGTACCAGCCCAGTTTGGAGTGTTCGGCATCCGGGTTTGCGTACAGAACGCCCGCGCTGTCAACGCGCCAGCCCGACACGCCGTCGAATCCCTCCCTGCTGGTTCCGTGGTTCCCGGTCATCTCGACCACGTACCGATCCCGGCTTCCGGCCCGGCATACGAACCTGAGCGTCTCGACTTGCGGGTCGTGCCACGACAGGTCGTCGATCAACAGACCGGTAACGGTGCGGGTGGCCAGGCGCTCAACTGCTTCCCGGCCGCCGACCGCCTGGATGTACCTCTCGATGACCGCTTCGGCTGACTCAGGCGGTCCACTCTTGCGCGCTTCGGCCGGACCACAGGTCGCTCCCAGTACCAGCGCAGTTCCCGCCACGACCAGGGCAATCAGCTTGGACACGGATCCTCCTTTCAGTCTCTGCCGGACGTATGTTGCCATGGTTCTAGATACTCCGCAACCCAGCCGGATATTCCCGCCAGGGGAGTCTCGATGACGCGCCCAATTCCGCCCGGCCTCGCCCCGTCCGCCCTATTGACATCCCCGCCCGCGAGTCCTGAAATCCAGCCATGGCCGGGTTCAGTACGTGGACCCTCCCACGTTCTCCGAGCGAGGTCAGTTATGCCGCGGGCCGGCAGAACAGGATGGTGAGATGAAACGGAACGCGTCGGTGATGCTGGCGATGCTGTTCGTGTTCGTCGCTGCGGCGCAAAGCCAAGAGCCGAGCCGGACGCCCACGGTGGAGTACCTTGCCGAGACGGGTGGGGCGGTGCTCGGTGGCGTGGTGGTCGGCGGCGGGGCGGGGGCGTTGCTTGGCCTGGCCGGATACGCACTGCTCAACAATCCCCGCGGAGATTGGATGTGGGGCGCGATCGGGGCCACCTACGGTTTCATCGCCGGCGCGGCACTGGGGTATCCTGCTGGCTGCGGGTTGGGCACCAACGTCGCGGGCCGGGCCCTGGGCGTCGACGGCAATACCGGTCTGGCCTATACCGGCGCCATCGCGGGCATGGGTATGGGGGCGCTTGCGCTCTTCATTCCTCGGAGCTACAGCGTTCAAGTCGCCCTTGTGGCGATGGGCGCGCTCACGCCCGCCGGCGCGGTCATCGGCTACAACATTGGTGCCTCGAGGGAATCGAGTCCATCGTCCTTCGGTACCCGTGTCCCTCTGCCGGCGGTTGCCTTCAGCCTGCGGACGAGTCTGGACCGGCAGTCATACACCGTCGTCGATTGCCGCCTGATCACGACGAGGTTCTGAACTGGACCGAATCAGGGGCAGTCACCGTATTGCAGGCTGACTGAGGAACGCGGTCACGCCCATTTGACACGTCCGCCGCCGGAATCCGTCCACGACTGAGCCAGCCTCGGCCCAGCGCGGGTCGGGACCAGACGGGCTGCCGAATTCCCCTGGCTACCTGTCGCGCCACAGCTTCGCAATCAGTCTCTCTATTTCACTCGCGCTGGTCGCTCGTCCCCCGCTTCTGCGCTCGTACGCCGTGATGGTCGACCCCGAGGCATCACCTGTGATACGGAACTCCACTCCCGAGTTAGCCCAGGCATCACGCGTGCTTCGGGCCGTTACCTGGAAACCACCCGCGCCATCCGGACCCACATCGACGTCATCGTCGATATTGGCCCATCGGTTCTCTCTGATAAGCCTGGTCAATTCGTTGAGGGTTTCTGATGGGTCCCTGTCAGAGTGAATTGCCACTTCTGCTCCTTATTCCATAACAGCGTAGAACATCCTGGCTGAGAAATCAAGCCTGGGAATCAGCGACAGCCCCCCTATTCTGCGGAGTCCGGCGCACCCCAATTCCGCCCGGCATCGCCCCGTCCGCCACAGAGGCCAACACCGCTGTTGACAGGACTCCTGACGCACGAGACCGCGATGGTTCAGGAAAGAACTTGACATCCGCCAGACCGGACTTAGTATCCCACGTGGTCGTTCCACGAAACGCCACAGGAGGTAATCATGTATCGTAGCAGACTCGCCTACGTACTGGCCATGGCCGGATTGGCCGCACTCCTCGTACCCTCATCCCTGACAGCCCAAATCACCTTCCAGCGGACCTACGGCGGCGCGGACGATGACGCCGCTTACCAGGTCCAGCCGACCGCCGACGGTGGCTACATAGTCATTGGCTGGACCGGATCCTTCGGCGCCGGCGGGGTCGACGTTTGGCTCATCAAGACGGACAGCCTCGGCGATACGCTATGGACGCAGACGTACGGCGGTTCGGGCGACGACCTGGGCGCTTCGGTCCAGCCGACCGCCGACGGCGGCTACGTCGTGGCGGGAAGGTCCCAAAGCTTCGGGGCCGGCGATCCTGACCTGTATCTCGTCAAGACCGATGCCAACGGCGACACGCTGTGGACCAGGACTCTCGGCGGTGCGGACTGGGACGGCGGGAGCGCCCTCGCGCAGACCGCGGACGGCGGGTACATCATAACCGGGGTGACTCGTTCCTTCGGCGCCGGCGCGGATGACGTTTGGCTCATCAGGACGGACAGCCTCGGCGATACGTCATGGACGCAGACGTACGGCGGTTCGAATGACGACCTGGGCGGTTCGGTCCAGCCGACCGCCGACGGTGGCTACATAGTCATTGGCTGGACCGCATCCTTCGGCGCCGGCAGCGACGATGCTTGGCTCATCAGGACGGACAGCCTCGGCGATACGCTATGGACGCGGACGTACGGCGGTACGAGCAATGACGGGGGCAGTTCGGTCCAGCCGACCGCCGACGGCGGCTACGTTCTCGCCGGCGGCACCTTCTCCTTCGGCGCCGGCGGCTGCGACGTCTATCTCATCAAGACCGACGCCAATGGTGACACGCTGTGGACAAGGACCTTCGGCGGCACGGTCTGGGACGACGGCTATTCGGTCCAACAGACTTCTGACGGTGCGGGTGGGTACGTCATCGCCGGGATGACGAGGTCCTTCGGCGCCGGCAACCACGACGCCTATCTCATCAAGACCGACGCCGACGGTGACACGCTGTGGACCAGGACTTTCGGCGGCGACTCCAGCGACTACGGCTTCTCGCTCCAACAGACCGCAGACGGCGGCTGCATCATCGTCGGCTTAACTGAGTCCTTCGGGGCTGGTGGGCAAGACGTCTATCTCATCAAGACCGATGCTGGCGGCTATGTCGCGGTTTCGGAACCGAAGACAGGCCCAACACGCGCGCCGAGCCTCTCGCTCTCCTGCGAGCCGAATCCGTTCAGCGGAGCGACCACGATTCGCCTTTCGCCATTCGGCATCGGCCATTCGCCACTGACGCTGCGCATCTACGATGCGCAAGGCCGCGCGGTCCGTTCGCTCTCCTCACTCCTCTCTGCTCCTTCCTCCCTAACGTGGAACGGAACCGACGACCTCGGGCAGCCTCTGCCATCGGGAGCGTACTTCGTGAGGGTAAGCGGTGGGAATGAACACGCCACCACGCGCATCGTGCTGCAGCGATGAACGACCGGCCGTGAACCGCAGGCCGTAGACCGTAGGCCCGCCCGTCCGCTGTGAAGAACTCCGGAGCGGTGGCCCCGCCGCCTTGACATCCCGGCCGCGCTGACGTAGCATGTCGAAGGTGAGGAATTGCTTTGCTGACCGCGAACAGAAATGGAGAAAGATGACAAGGACCGCAACCGTGTTCACCGTCGTGCTGTTCGCAGGCACGGTTCTGGC
>CAZSUX010000258.1:0-4477 GCA_964610135.1 uncultured bacterium
AAAACAGGTTCAGAGTTGGACTCTGTGCTGCCCAAGAGATTGTAGCCGGGATGCAGTAAGGAAACAAGCAGGGGATGGCAAGACGAGGAAGAGTTAGTAGGTAGCAGTGAGCAGTTAGAAAGGGAGATTGACATGCACCGAATGAGATGGAATGGTAGCCAGCAGCCCGGAATACACCGGCTGAGCTGGAATCAGGGCAGCGGAGGTCGAAAACTCGCCGCCGGGGCCTACTTCGTGCTCCTTGACATGGGCGCGGAGAAGGCTACGCTGAAGGCGATTGTTCGGTAGGCCCGCTATTCGGAGGGGCGGACATTTCCGCCCCTCCGGGCTTGGAGGACTACTATGGTCCAGATGACGTTTCTTCTTCTATCCTCTACCGCCATTGTCCTTGCTTCCTTCGGACCGAACGTCCGCATCGACCACGACTACCGGCCCGATCGCAGTTGCGTCAATTGTGCGATTACCCTCGGCCCGGGCTCACCTTCGAATCAGCCAGTATACGTCGCGTTCGAGGACGATTCGATGGCGGGAATCTTCAATGCTCTTTCCGATATCATGTTCCAGAAGTCAACCGATGTCGGCAGGACCTGGCTGCCCACCCCCGTGCTGGTCCGGCGCGGTGTCCCCCATGCGTACGAGCCAGACATCACGACCGACTCGGATGGCAATGTCTGTATCGTGTGGGAAGACTGGTGTGTCGACAGTGTGCCCGACCGCCGGATTCTGTGCTCACGCTCAAGCGACGGCGGGACCACGTGGACCGCGCCGGTTAGAGTGGACGACAGACTAACGGGAGTGACGAGCGGCGACGCTCATATTGCCGCCGACTCAGCCGGTAACCTCTTCTGCGCCTGGGGCGACGGGCGGGCAGGAATTGGTCACATCTGGTCATCAGTGTCAACCGACCACGGAGCGACGTGGAGCACGAACGTACAAGTGGACGATGACACGAATAGTGGCCCTGGCCGTCCAGACGTCGTTGTCCAACCGGGCACGAATCACTACCTCGTGGCTGCGCAAATCCCCCGCCGGGTAGGAAGTCACTGGGAAGCCGGCACCGCGCTGTATCGTTCGACCGATATGGGCCTGACCTTCCAGCCCGGAGTCCATATCGACACATCAAGATATGACACAAGGCATCCTCATGTCGTCGCCGACCGGGACCATATCATCTGCGACTACTTCGCGGATCCCTTCAGGGTCGGTGACACGATGATCGCCGAGGCCCGCACATTCTACACGCAGGGGGATTCCTGGGGCACTCCCGCACCGATGACCAATCTCGACCCTGACCACGAGCTATACTACAGCGGCCATCTAGCCATCTCCGGCGACGGCGGCGTCCACACCGCGCTGATGGTCCAGGATACGTTTGACTGGGACGACAACATCTACTACACGTGCTCCTCGGACCATGGCGTCTCCTGGTCCGACATCGAACTCGTCTCCGACGACACAATTGCGCATGGCTGGTACCCGGACATCGCCGCCGACTCGACCGGCCATGCATATATCGTCTGGTACCAACCCTCCGCTCAGAGCGGCGAGATCTGGTTCGCAACCAACGCTCCGCTCGGCATCGCCGAGGAAACGTCGAACGCCGAACTCCGAGCGCCAAAGTGCGACCCGACGGTCGTGCGCGGCGTGTTGTTCCTGACGAAAATGGGGACTGTACCTTCAGGGACTGTCCCCATTTTCGGACCCTCGCTGCTCGACATCAGCGGCCGCAAGGTCATGGACCTTCATACGGGCGCCAATGACGTGCGCAAGCTAGCGCCGGGTGTGTACTTCGTCCTTGAGGAACCACAAGCCTCAAGCCACAAGCCGCAAGCCATCCGCAAGGTCGTGGTGACGAGGTAGGCGGCAAGCGGGCAGGCCACAGTAGACAGTAGGCAGTAGACAGCAGACAGGGAGGGCGGCCTGCGGGCCGCCTCCAGAGGACTCGACAGACGGGGACTGACCTTGGCGCGGATCAGACAGAGTCGTAGGATGGCGCGCGGGCGGGCGGAATTGCCGCTCATTCCCGAGGCTCTATGTGTATTATAGCACACATTCCGTCGGCCTGAGGGAAAGGTCCCAACTTCCCCAGTCCCAATACCCTAGCCCCTATTTCGCTTCCGACCCCTCCTATGCCTCCCCCGTAGTTGTCCCCGTGGTCTCCGAAGTCACGACCCGAGGAACTTGGCGAGGAACGACGAGGGTCACTTGTCCAGCTACTTCGCTCGTTACTTCATCCGCCACCTCTTGAGGAACAGTGACCGTTCCTTGTCCCGTTCCTTGCCGAGTAACAGGTTCAGGTCCCTGCCGAGGTCCTTGGCGAGTTCCGGTCCACTACCCTGACCGAATTCCTCTCCAGAAGACTCTGCACGTAACCTCGTGACCAACAGGCCGAGTCATTATGAGGAGTACAGGGAGAACTCCGGTGTTGGTCGAGGCCCGATTCCCTCGTGGCTTGGAGCTTTGGGCTTATCTGCGCAATCTGCGGAAGTCTGTGGACTGAACTCCGGCTTGTGCTTGAGCTGGTCATACTCCGGACGGGTTTGACCCGGCGTCCTCGGCGCGTAGACTGAAGGCAACTTCCAAACCAGCCTGATGCGTGAGAACGGCAAAGTAGTCAGCACCAAGAACGACCGGGCCGAGGTCGAGGTCGCGGCCAAGAGTGAGTGCAAGCACTGCAGCGCGCACGCGATGTGTAACTGGAACGGGACGAGCGTGCGCAAGGTACTGGCCGTTAACAAGGTTGGGGCCGCAGTGGGGGACGGCGTCGAGCTGGAGCTGGGCGCGGGGACCGGAGCGCAGACGAACCTTCTGGTGTTCGGTATCCCCGTGCTGTTGATGTTCGCCGGGGTGCTCATCGGCGGGCTGGCGCTACGCAAGGATATGTGGTCGGGAATCCTGGCCGGAGTCGGGCTGGCGCTGGGGTTCGGAATCGTGAAGGCAATTGATGTGTCGGTGAACCGATCGGGCCGGAGTCTGCCGGTTATTGTGGGGCGGACAGCCGAACTCAGAAGTCAGAAGGCAGAATGCAGAAGTCAGAATGGTAGGAATCAGAATGAAGGAGAATCGAATGAGAGCGTTGATGGCAGTGATGCTGGCCGCGGTCCTGATAATGGCATGCGGTGAGGGCGGCCCCGCGCCGGCAGCGGGCGCGCCGGAGATGAAGAACCTCGAGCACGGCACGGTGGCGTATTGGCACGATGTGAAGTTCACGCCGGATACGACCGACCCGACCGGCAAGCGGGGCCGTTGGTCGGGCTGGTTCCACCAGGATGACGTCGACGCGTCCAGGCTGAAGGACGGCATCATCCGCGGCAAGATCGACGGCCAGTGGCAGGACCTGAAAGTGGTCAGCTTGCCCGATGACTTCTGCGAGTGGAACTTCGGCAAGCGACAGGAGCAGCTTGGGGTTATCGCCAAGATGATGGCAATGCCGGAGGGCGCGATGGGTTCCATGATGAAGCCGGAGATCTCCGGGCCGCACAACGCGATGATCGCGAGCCACGGCATGAAGCGGAAGGACTCGGACTTCGACATCAACAACGCGGTCAAGGGCACCGGCTGGTTGCCCACGCCGGAGAAGCTGCCGGAGATGATTGCGCTTCTGAAGCGGACCTGGGATGACCCGATGGACAAGAAGCTCTCACTGCTCGAGAGCCTGTACACCAAGGCGACGGACGTTTACGACCGGACCAAGCAGGCGTCGCTTGAGCTCTACTCCCAGCCGAACTTCGAGACCCACACGTTCCTGAACCAGATGGTTGACCCGGGCGTGGCGGTCGTGTACCTTGACCTGCCCAAGTCGTACGAGTTGCGCTGCGTCGCCCAGATGCTCCATCCGGACGACCCCGGGCTGAGCGAGTACGAGAAGCAGGTGGTTGAGTACATCAATCTGGTGCACGACTACTTCCATGGGCAATCGCCACGCGAGTCGATAGGCGTTATCTACCACGTGGTGCAGGTGTTCGACAACTCGCCCGGCAAGATGCGCGGACAGCGGGTCGTACCGCAGTTGCCTTAGCCGGGGGCTAGTTCGAGGACGGGCCGGGTTGACATCTTCCGGCCCGTCACTATCTTAGATGTAATGCCTGAACACACGCAACTCGCGGTTGCCGCGCCGGCACTCCCCGTACCGGACGACGAGCTGGTACGGCGGGTCCAGGCCGGAAACACCGAGGCATTCGAGGAGCTGGTCCGCCGCTATGAGCGGAAGGTCTACAACATCACCTACCGCTTGATGGGCAACGAGCAGGACGCGAGCGAGGCGCTGCAGGACGCGTTCCTGCGTGCGTATCGGTTCATCGGCAAGTTCCAGTTCAAGTCATCGTTCTTCACCTGGTTGTACCGGATTGCCACCAACGTGAGTCTGAGCAAGCTGCGGAGGCGGGACAAGCTGCACACTATTTCCCTGGACCAGCCGGTCAACGAGGCCGGCGACCTGCCGTTCGAGATACCGGATGTGAAGTATGGGCCGGAGAAG
>CAZSUX010000259.1:0-4475 GCA_964610135.1 uncultured bacterium
TCGCCACCCTCTCCTTCTGCCCGCCGGAAAGGCGAGTCCCACGCTCGCCCAGCACTTCATCGAGACCCTTGGGGAATCCGGCCACGTCACCGGTAAGCTCCGCCCCGACCACGACCGCCTGCAGCTGCTCCTCGCTCACGTCCTCGCGGCCGAACACGATGTTGCCCCGAACCGTATCCGAGAACAACGTCGCCTCCTGCGGCGCATAGCCGAAGAGCTTCCGGTATGCGTCAAGGTCAAGCTGACGGATATCCTGCCCGGAAAGCGTCACGCTACCCTGCTGCGGGTCGGCGGTGCGGAACAGGAGACGGAAGACCGTGCTCTTGCCCGAGCCGACCGTACCGGCGATGCCTATCTTCCGCCCCGGAGCGAAGACCATCTCCGCGTCGTTGAGCACGGCTCTGGTTCCGTAGCTGAAGGACGCGCGGTTCAGTCGGAGCTCGCCCGGGACCGGCGGCGCCGGGCTTGCCGGGGGCGCGACTTCGGGTGGGTGTGTCTTGAGCGACTCAACCCGTTCGGCCGCTCCCTGTGCCCGCCGGCCGGAGACGAACAGGTTGCCGATGTCGAACATCGGCTCAATCAGCATCAGGATGTAGGCATTGAACGCGACGAACGCGCCCAGGGTCAGGCTCTTGTGCACAACCTGCGCGCCGCCGATCCAGAGTACGAGTAGCGTGCCAACTCCGGCAATCGCCATGTACATAATATGGATCTTCGCCTCGGTACGGGCCTCGCCCATGGCCACTTCGACGCGGTCATCGAGCGTGCCACGGAACTTCCGCCCGAGCCTCTCCTCCATGCCGTAGGACTTCGCGAGTCGAATGCCGGTGAACGCAGCCTCGAGTTGGTTATTGATTTCGGATATCTTCTGCCGCCACTTCATGAACCAGGAATAAACCAACGGCCCAAGCCTGATCCACACGAGCACCGCGAACCCGAGGGGCAGCGCGGTGATGAGCGTCAGCAGCGGGTTCATGCTCACCATGATGATCAGCGCGAAGACAACAGTTAGCCCCGCCGCGGCGAACCGGAACAGGCCGGAACAGGCGAACCAGGAAAGCTCGCCCATATCGTGGTCGAGCCGCTCCATCACGTCGCCGGTGGGGTACTTGGCGCTGAACGTGTGCCCCATGTCCAGCGCCCGGCGAAAGACCTCGCTTCTCACCTTCCACTGGTACAGCTCGTTGGTCCGGGCGCGCGAGAAGGGCAGCAGTACCTCGCCCACGACCCGCAGAAACCCGAATCCGACCAGAAGCAGCACGAACCTGACCAACTCCGGCTGCGTAATCCCGCGTTTGATGCCGTCGACAATCAGTCGCAGGAAGTAGGGGAACGCGATCGAAACCGCCGTGACGACAACCGTACCGGCGAGCAACCCAACCGCCCAACCCGGCCGCTGTCGCCAGAAGTCGAAGACGATCCTCAGGCTCCCGCCCTTCTTTGCTTGGGCTTCGTCATTCGTCATTCGTACTTCGTCCTTCATCCTAGGCCGTCTCCGCCACGTACTGCAGCCGGTACAGCCGCGAGTAGATACCGTCCTTACCCAGCAGTTCGTCGTGACTTCCCTCTTCGGCAATGCGGCCCTTGTGCACAACCAGGACACGGTCGGCCATACGGATTGTGGCCAGCCGGTGCGCCACGATGATTGCGGTCCGGCCCTTGAGCAGTTGCTCCAAGCCTTCCTGGATCAGGTGCTCGGTGTGAGGGTCGACCGACGAGGTGGCTTCATCGAGGATCAGGATCTCCGGGTCGCGCACCAAGGCCCGGGCGAACGCCAGGAGTTGCCGCTCGCCCAGCGAGAAGTTGGCTCCGCCTTCGGTTAGGACCGTATCGTAGCCCTGCGGGAATCTGAGTATCGCGTCGTCAATCCGCGCGCGCCGGGCCGCCTCGATCACCTGCTCGCGCGGTATCGTCTCATCGAACAGCCGCAAGTTATCGAGCACCGAGCCCGGAAACATGACTACCTCCTGCGGCACGAATCCGACCGCCGAGCGAAGCCGGTGTTTGTCCATCCCGGCCAGGTCCTCGGCGTCGCAGCGAATCCGGCCCGACTGGACCTCGTAGAACTTCATCAACAGGTTGACGATCGAAGTCTTGCCGCCCCCGGTCTCGCCCACCAGCGCCACCTTCTCCCCTTTGCGTACGACGAGGCTGACGTCTTTCAGCACGAGGTTCTGCCCGTCGTAGGCGAAGTTGAGATTCTCGCAGGTAATCGCTTCCTTCAGCCGCAACGGCCCTGCTGCCGGGCTGCCGGCCGGCTCCGGCGCCTGGTCCAGTACCTGGAACGTCCGCTCCGCCGATGCGAACGCGCGCTGAATGACGTTGATCTGGTTAGAGATAGCCCGCAGCGGCCCGAACAGCCGCGCGATGTAGGAGACAAACAGGAACAGCGTGCCGATGGTCAGCTCCCCCTTGAGCGCCAATGCCCCGCCGACACCCAGCACCAGTCCAGTACCCAGCACCTCGCCGAAGTCAACGAGCATCCAGACCGTGTACCAGAGAACCGTTGCCTTCAGCTCGCCCTTGTACTTCAGCCGGTTCAGGTCGTCCATCCGCTGGGCGAAGCGCGGTTGCTGACAGAAGACCTGGATTACGGGCAGACCTTTGAGCGCCTCGTTTACCAGGCTGTTCGTCTCAGCCACGGTCTTGCGCACCTGCATATACACCGGCCGTACCCTCTTCTGGAACACCCAGAACGCGACCACGAACGGCGGAAGCAGCACCAGTACCAGCAGGAACAACCTTATGCTCGTCACCGCCATGATGATGCCCATCCCCACGAGCATCAGCGCGCTCTGCAGCAGCACGACCGATGTCCGCGTGAACAGCATCTTCATGGCCTCGGTGTCGCTCTCGACCCGGGAGATGAGCTTGCCGGCCGGGGTCTTGTCGAAGAACGTCATCGGCAGATCCAGAACGTGCCGGAACAGCGCCTGTTTCAGGTCGGCCGCGCCGCGCTCACCGACCAGGGCAAGCCAGACCTGCTGGTAGTAGGCGGCTGCCAACATGCCGACATGAGCACCGAGGAAGATGAACGACGTCACGGCGAGGCCCCGCAGGTCGCCCTGGCCGATGTTCACGTCAATCGCCCGCCTGAGCAGCACCGGCCCGAGCAGTCCCAGCCCGGTCGAAACCAGCAGCAGCGCGCCGGCCGCAATCACCCGGCCCAGATAGGGCCGGAAGAATGGCCAGAGCCGCCGGATGTAGGTTCCGGCCTTACCGGTTGGCTTGGACTCCTCGAGGTCGAGTTCGGTATCGTCCCAGTACATGAAAGCGTATTATTGCGTGCAAATCGGCGCATGTAAAGGCCGGAGGCGGCAGACTTCCTCCGACCTGTCAAACCACTTCGGGCGGGCGGCACCAACGCCGCCCCTTGTCTTCATGCCGGACCGGCCTGAACCAACCAACAAGGCACCCCCATGATGAAGCCTGCGGGCGGGGACACGACCGCGAAAATGGGGACTGAGGCAAAACGGGGACTGTCCCTTCGCAGGGCCCTCTGCGATTCCCAGGGACTGCCCCCGCTTTGCCAAGACTGTCCCTTGCTCTCGCGGGTAGCCGTGTCCCAAGCCCGCCGAAATGAACACTGGTACCTGGCGACTGGAACCTCACGGCAAAGCCGCGCCGCCCTCCCCTTGACTCCGCTCTCCCTCTCCTCCATGAGGAGAGGATTGGGGTGAGGAGTCCTGCGCTCTCGGGTCCCGCATCGGAACGTTCACTGCAGCTCGCATCGTAGCTCTCACCGTATCCGACATCGTAGCGGTCACCCAATTCTGGGCTGTACCTCAACCTCAATCTCAACCTCTGCCTTAACCTCAACCTGTTTCTGAACCTCAACCTCAATCCGTCATTGAACCACTCATCGTTCGAGTCATCGCTCGAGACATTGTTCCCGCGATTGTTCGCGTCGTCGTTCGGCTCGATGCTCGCCGCGTTGGCTTTTGACTTCTAGCTTTTGATCTTTGACTTCTTGGGTCCGCCGATGCTACCCCCTATACGGTCTCCGGGCCGAGGGGTGGGCGGCAGAATTGTGGTCCGGGACCGCCGTGCTGCTACATATGGGTGGCGGTGTGTGCCTTGAAGCACGGCAAAGAGGCCGCCGCCTTTCCGAGAGAATGCGGTTCTCAGATCGGCACCCTGCGGTACTTGCAGAACCTGTGCGCGAGACTGGCTGCTAGTCAAGACACCCGCACCAGAATCGCGCGGTTTGATGCCGTCCTGAACCCGGCATTCGCTGCCACATTGAAGGCGCGACTCGTCGCCGCACTCAACGTGAGGCTGAACGCGCAAGTGAGCGTGGCGCTCACGGCCGAACTCAATCAAGCACTGACAGCGGCACTGAAGCCCCAAGTCTATGCGGTGTTGACTGCGGCACCGAGGGCGCGACTGGATGCCGCGCTGAGCCCCGCGTTCGCCGCGCAACTGAAAGGCGGGCTAAGCCCTTGATTGACGGCCACATTGATGACGGCAGTGAG
>CAZSUX010000260.1:0-4430 GCA_964610135.1 uncultured bacterium
GCATGCTCATGCGGTCGACCTTGACCAGGATGTCGTCCAGCATGTAGAGGCGCAAGTCGTTTCGCTGCGCTTGATCAATGGGAGTTGCAGCGGACCACTTGTCAAGATGACTGTCGAGACCGGCGAGAGCCTGCTTATCGCTCAGCCGATACTCAGGTTTCACGCACTTGTCAAGCCAGTCCCCGAACGGGTAAATACCACTCCCGAACCCCCACGACCCAAGTGGCAGGCCGAAGCGCCGGACGAAGTACCTCAGACGAGAATCCTCTGGGGTCAAGGGCAGGAATGCGCGACTGAGTGTGTTTCGCGTGCTCGCCGAGAGGCATTCCAGGCCGCGGAGTCTCCACGCCATTACGTGGTTCCGGTATCCGGCAAATGACTCGTCGCCGCCGTCGCCGGACAGGGCTACCGTAACCTGCCGGCGTGCGGCCTGGGAAACAAGATAGGTAGGCAAGGCCGAGCTGTCATCAAACGGCTCATCAAAGTATCCCATCACCGACGGCAGCAAGGAGGCAGCATCGGCTCGGACGACGAGCCGGGTGGCGTGCAGGTCCAGGTGTCGCGCAACCGAATCCGCAATCGGCCACTCATCATTCTGCCAGTCCGGGAAGCTGACCGTGACGCTGTTTATCCCGGAGCCCGTGCTGGTCGCGCTCGCAGCAGCCGCAGCGATCAGGGCGGAGTCGATGCCGCCGGACAGAAACACACCAACCGGGACATCGGATCGGAGACGGATGCGGGTGGCGTCCCAGAGCAGCTCCCGGATTCTCTCGATCCAATATGACTCATCTCGCGAGTCATCGGCCGCCACCGGCGGCAGTCGCCAATAGGATTTCGGACCTTCTGACCTTGACGACGCCAGGTTCCAGCTAAACCAGCTGGCCGGCGGCAGCTTATGCACCCCGGGGTGGATACACGTCCAGTTCGGGACGAACCCAAGGCGCAGGTAGAGCGACGCTGCGGTGCGGTCGGTCTCTGCCGGGAACCCGGGCAGGACCCTTAGTGCGGACAGCTCTGAGGCGAACGCCAGACGGTCGCCATCATCCCAGTAGAAGAGGGGTTTCTTTCCCATGCGATCTCGCGCCAGTACAACGGACTGCCGCTTCACGTCGTAGATCGCCATCGCGAACATGCCATTGAGTCTCTCGAACATCCCCGTGCCCAGCGCTCGGTAGAGATGAAGCACGACCTCCGTGTCCGAGTTGCTGTGGAAGCGAACCCCCTGAGCACGCAATTCTTCACGGAGTTCAACGTAGTTATATATCTCTCCGTTGAGCACTATCCAGACGTCTCTCTCTTCGCTTGTCATCGGCTGGTGCCCGGACGGAGACAGGTCCAGCACCGCAAGCCGCCGGAAGCCGAGGCCGACCGGACCCAGCATTTCGACTCCGGTGTCGTCCGGC
The DNA here is from genome assembly GCA_964610135.1 of uncultured bacterium. GTDB lineage: Bacteria > Hydrothermota > Tepidihabitantia > Tepidihabitantales > Tepidihabitantaceae > UBA2258. Next base: position 1,404 of record CAZSUX010000260.1, read on the forward strand.
CCACGATGGGCGATGGGTTCGGTCATTCTGACGATGAGCTCCCGGACTCGCTTCTCGCTTCTCGCTTCTCCCTTCCCGGAACTCGTCCTGGATGCAACTCCGCAGAAGCCACACACTATCGTCAGTCCTCAGCCAATAGGACCAGACGATTGTCCTTCAGGGCGTCTGCGCGTTGGAGTGAAGCATGAGTCCTCACCCGGCTCCCACCGGGCCACAGGAAAGCGAACCGCCGCCCGCGCATGCGGAAACAAGGCGCTCATTCCTGCCCGGACGCCGAAGGCCCGAGGATGTCAGGCTGTTTTCTGAGGAAAATACTCACGCCGATGAGGACCCAGAGGACCTTGCTGAAGATGAGACTACTCGTGAGGGACATCATGAGCCAGGCCAGAAAGGCCACTCGCCACGCCAAGCGCAAGTCGACGTGTCCGCGAGCAGCCGGCTCCCCGTCAGGCGGTCGTCGAGATAGATTCATCCACGTCGTGAGGAGCAACCCGCAGAACAGGACGAACCCGACGGTCCCGGTCTCGACCAGGGCGGTGAGATAGCTACTGTGTGACGCATTGTGGCCGCCGCCACCTCCTGAGTAGGCTCCCGTCTCAGCTCCAACCCCGAACCCGACGCCGAAGACCGGGTGCTTTGCCCAGGAACGCAACCCGTACCGGAGGATGCGAGCGCGGGGGTCGGAACTCCGGCCAGCGGCGAACCTGACCACAGCCCCCGGAATGTCCCGGGCCAGACCGGGAACAAAAGACAAGTTCAAACTGCTTGTCAGCAGAAGCGCGGCCACGAACAGAAAGAGTATTCCGCTGACCCGCAGTCCTCGGACGAACTCGGTTCTGAGGGAAAGCAGTGCGAAGAGCACCGTCGTCACCAGGACGAGAAATCCACCACGCGAGGCACTCAGCAGAACGCTCAGCGTGCCGATTGCGAGTGCTGCAACCAGCAATGCGCGGTTCAGCGTTCCGCGGGTGCTGAGAAGGAAGTACAGCGCGAAGCAGATTCCCATCACGGAATAGAAAGCCAGTTCGTTGGGATTCTGGGCAAGACCTTCCAGCCGGTTCTCTCTCCCCAGGGTGCTGAAATCGAAACCCGCCAGCCCGATTAGCTGCGTGGCGGCCAGGGTCAGGATCCAGACAATCATCATCACCTCGATGTGCCTCTTGGTGGTGGCGAGCTGTCCGGTGAGCCAGACGAGGATGACCAACTGCGAATACGTGTAGATTCCCTGGGAGACATCCCCTCTCGCCGCAAAAGCCAGGCTCACCATTGCTGCTGCGCCGAATGCGAAAATCCACCCGTAGGTTCTGTCTCCGGGCCAGGATAGCGTCCCGTGCTGCGCCACGACGCGGACCAGCCAGGAAGCCAGGGTCAGTACGCCCAGGACGGCGGTGAGCGAGGATGCAAAAGGGGCGGCAGGCATCGTCTGTACGATGGGCACCGAAGCAAACGTGAGGCACAGGCCGGCGAACGGCCTCGCGACGATCAGGACGGCCAATGCTCCGCCGACCAGCAGTACTATCGCAGGCGTCATCGCGAGAAACCCGCTACCTTCAGGTAGAAGGCCTTGAGATTCCGGCCGTACTCCTCGAACCCGAATCGCTCCGAATGCGCGCGCGCGGCTCGGCCCATCTTTGCTCGAAGAACCGGGTCTGAGACAAGTCGTTCAGTGGCCTGAGTCAGCGCGTCAACGTCTTCCGGCGGAAAGAGGAAGCCGGTCTCGCCCTCCGCAACCGCGAAGTCGGTGATGCCATCCAGATGCGTGGCGGTGACGGGCAAACCCGCAGTCATGGCTTCGCAGAGCACGTTGGGCATGCCTTCCGCCCGAGTCGGGAACACAAACACGTCGGCGGCATAGTAGTACCCCGCGAGTGCGTTCCTGTCTCGCACCGTGCCCGACCAGACAACCCGCGAGGCCACGCCGGCACGGTCCAGTTTCTCTTTCGCCTCACGAACGAACTCCTCGTCGATGGTAGGGTCATCCGCCTTGCTTTGCGGACCCACGACGACCAGCCAAAGGTCATGGTGCCGAGGCGCCAGGCAAGCGAAGCTCTCGGCAAGCAGGTCAACTCCCTTACGGCTTACTACGCTGCCCACAAACAGGAGCACAGTGGCGTCGAGCGGGACTGCGAGATCCGTGCGCACCTTCTCCCTTGCGGCTGCATCTCGACCGCGCTCAAGTTGCGGCAACGCAAGGAAATTCGGCAGGCAGGTGACGTTCCTGAGCCCCGACTCTACACTCTCCTTCGCAAGCCGGGGGGACAGCGCCACAACTCCATCAAAACGGCACATGAGACCGAATGCCCATCTTCCCCTTCTTGACGCCTTGACCGCACTCGGGTTGTCCGAGCCTAGGAGGCTCATCGTGAAGACTGCTTTCTTCCCGAGGAGATGCAGCAGCAACGGGCTGACAAGCGTGCCCCAGCTTAGATGGTGGAAGTGCGCCAGGTCGTAACTATGGGCATGTACAACAAGGAATGCCAACTGCCGACCGGACTCGACAATACTGTCAAATCGGTTTCGCCTCCCACTATCTGGAGGCCAAAGCCGCGCCGCGAGCTCATAGTCCGTGTTCCCACTGCCTATGTTCATTGGCCGCACACTCGACCCCCAAAGGTCCAGTGCGACATCGTTGTCTCTCCACCCGCTCAGGAGTGAGAAGACATGGTGGGTATGTCCGCTGAATCGCCGCCCGAACGACATCGGCACGACGTGTACGACTCGGAGCTTCTTTGGCGCGCGCGCCTCGTCCCGTACCTCAGACGTCCCCGTCACGTTCGGTCAGCCTTCATGTACGAGTCCCAGGACGGGCGGCGAAATCAGAGGGGACGTCGCCAAGGCAGGTAAGCCCACCGGGAGGCACATTCTGTTCAGACGGGCACGATTTGCCTTCAGCCACAGGCCATACTATAGCGTCTGCGCATCTCGGTGCAATCACAGCTTACCGGAAACCGGAATCGAACCGCCAAGGGCGCCAAGCTCAGCCAGGGCATTCCCGTCCGGACCAGGACTTTGTGCCTTTGTGACTTG
>CAZSUX010000261.1:0-4407 GCA_964610135.1 uncultured bacterium
TTTTTAAGTATCATCTCGATGATCTGCTCGTAGGGCAGCTTCTGCCATTCCGGCAGCAGGTGCTTGTAGACTATGTCGTTCGGAGTCCGGGCGCCGTAGCGCAGGAAGATGCGCTGGTACTTGTCAATCTCGTGCGTCAGCGCCAGGAACAGGGCCCGCAACGGCGCCAGCCCCACGCCGCCGCCCACGATGTAGATATCCTTGCCCTTGAACTTGTCCAGCGGGTAGGGTGTACCGAATGGCCCGCGAGCGCCGACCACGTCCCCCGGCTTCAGGTCGAACAGCGCACCGGTGGCCCTGCCCACCTTCATTATCGTCATCTCGAAGGTATCGCGCTTGAACTGCGAAGACGAAGGCGTGAATGGCGCCTCGCCGAACCCCGGCACGGTCAGCTCCACGAACTGCCCGGCCAGGAATGGTATCTCCTGCTCGGGCTTGAGCACGAATGTGCGGATGTTCGGGGTCTCGTCGTGGGTTTCCAGGATGGTGGCCGGTATTGCCTGGTAGGGGTTGCTCACAACTCTGCCAGCACCTTCCTGATGTCAATCTTGCCCATGCACGCCTTGAAGCACCGGCCGCACCCCGAACAGGCGTACATGCCATGGTCGGTCTTGAAATCCGAGAACTTGCAGATGAACCGGTTGGCGAACCGCTTCACGAACTCCGCCCGCGGATTGGCGCCGCCGCCCACCCGGGCATACGCGGCCAGGTAGCATGCATCCCAGACCCGGGTCCGCTCCAGGCCCTGCTCCTTGGCCTGGTCATATAACAGGAAGCAATAGCAGGTCGGGCAGCCCATCAGGCACCCGAAACACTCGACGCACTTCTCCGCATGCTTCTGCCAGAACGAATCATCCTTCCGCCTGGCGGCGACCGCAGCGGACAGGTCGGGATTCCACGGCTGCGGGTTGATGCGGTTCAAGGCCTCGACCGCCGACTTCCGTTCGGCTTCGCGCCTGGCGAGGAGGGCATCGCTCTCGCTCACCTCTTGAAACAACTCCGGCGCCACGCTGACCAGCTCCTGTCCGCGGTCGCCGACCTGAAACAGGTACCCGTCATCGCTGACCGACAGGACGGCGTCCGCGCCGTCGCCGGCGTAGGGCGTCAGCCCGAGCAGGTTGCAGAAGCAACTCTCCTCCGGAGCCGGGCAGTCGGCAGCGACCAATATCGTGTTCTTGCGCTGGGCCAGGTAGAACGGGTCCTTGAACTCGCCTTCGCCCAGTATCTTGTCGTGCACCTTCAACGGAACCAGGTCGCAGTTCTTCACGCCCAGCAGCACGCGGGTCTTCGTCTCGGCGGCTTCATACTTGTCCGGGAAAGCGCCGACCTGCTGCCTGGGGTTGAGCATAAACGACTTCACCGGCTCCGAGGCACGGATTCGCCTCAGGGCCGGTGTCAGTGTGGCTGACTCCGTCTCCAGGTCACTGGCATCGAGTCGGTGCCAGTGCACCTGCTTTTCTTGCTCGAGCGGCACAAAGACCGCATATCTCGCCAGCAGCCTGGAAAGCCACTGATGTACATTTGCGCCTGAAAGTAGCAATGTCGCCAAGGTAGCTAAATTAGCGAACCCTAATCTGGAGTCAAGAGAAACCTGCATTGCCCCGCAGATTCTTCGATGCTCACCGCCCCATCCTCCCTCAAAGACGCGTCGGCCTCCGCGCCGTCGCCCGCCCCGCTTGACTAAGCCACACCGGTGGTGACAATTTGCCTGTGCTGATTCAATCGGAAGGAGAGACGCGCTGATGGCGGCCGGCGACCGAACTCCGACCGACCCGCTGACGCGCCTCGAGAACGACTGCCTTTCCCTGCTGGTCGTGCGCCAGGGAACCGAGCTGTACCGGTCGTTCCACGACGGCGTCCGGCCCTTGCTGGAACTGGCCGCGTGGTTCCCGGGCGGGCTCGACGGGGCGACCGTTGCCGACCGGGTCGTGGGCGGCTGTGCCGCGCGGATCTTCGACTACCTGCGCGTCGGTCAGGTCCTCGGCCTTACCGGGTCGATTTCGGCCGAGCGGATCCTCCACGCCGCGGCTATCCCTTACTCGTTTCGTGTCACCGTGACCGAAATACGCAACCGCGACGAGACCGGACCGTGCCCGTTCGAGCAACTCAGCGCCGAACATTCTGACCCGCTCGACCTCATCCGCGCCATGGCCGTCAAGCTGGCCGAACTCAGCAAGCGCTAGCCGCCTGCCGCTGACCGCAATCCGCCCCTGCGGCGACGGCCCGTCCGTCAGGACTTCTTGCTTCTTACATCTTACATCATACATCTCACATCTGACTCCTTTTCGCCCTCTTTGACTTTCTCCCGCCTGCAGGTAGTATCATCCCGTCGATGGAATTCGGTAGAATCTGGGCCGAGATCAACCTGGACGCCCTGAACAACAACCTGGACGAAGTTCGTCGCCATGCCGACACCGGCAGGTTTCTGCTCGCGATCAAGGCCGACGCCTACGGCCACGGCCTGCGCGAAGTGGCGCAGGAAACTGCGAACCGCGTCGACTTCTTCGGCGTGGCCAGTACCGAGGAAGGCATCACCCTTCGGCTCGGCGGTATCAAGAACGCGATCCTGGTCCTCTCACCCATCCCCTACCGCGAAATCCCGGCCCTCTTCGAACACAAACTGACGCCGTCGGTCACCGAGACCGAGTTTGCCCAGCGGCTCTCGGCGGAGGCGGTCAAACGTGAAGCGTCCATCGGCCTCCACGTTGAGGTTGATACCGGCATGGGCCGGACCGGAGTCGACGAGGAAACGGCCGCGGAATTCGTCGCCGCCGTCGCCGGACTTCCCGGCCTGGACATCGACGGCGTGTTCACTCATTTCCCGGCCGCGGACTCGGACCTCGACTTCACCAAGCACCAGCTCCAGCTCTACGAGCGGGTGATGGCGCGGCTCAGCCATCTCGGGATATCCAGCTATCTCCGCCACACCGCCAACACTGCCGGGTTCCTCAACCTTCCCGGCTCCCGCTACGACCTCATCCGACCCGGCCTCATCGTCTACGGTATCCTGCCGGACAGCTACCAGTCAGGTTTCCGCACCTCGGAGCTGAAACTCACGCCGGTCATGAGCCTGCGCAGCCGGATCGTCAACCTGCGCGACATCCCGGCGGGACGCTCGCTCAGCTACGAACGCAGCTACTTCACCCGGCGCGACTCCCGCATCGCCGTCATCACCGCCGGCTACGGCGACGGCTACCCCTACTCGCTCAAGAACCGGGGCAAGGCAGTGGTCCGGGGCAGCCGCGCGCCGATAGTCGGCAACGTCTGCATGGACCTCACCATGCTCGACGTCACCGACGTCGCCGACGTGCAGATCGGCGACGTCGTCACCCTGCTCGGCTCGGCCGACGGCGACACCATCGCCGCCAACGAACTGGCGGGCTGGGCCGAGACGATTTCCTATGAAATAACCTGCCGGGTCAGCCCGCGCGTACCGCGCGTTTACTTGCGCGGCGGCAAAGTCGAAAAGACCCGCACCCTGCTCGACCATTACAACCATGGATGAAAAACCCACACCCAATCAGATGATGGATGCAGTATCCCTCAGCTCGCACGTCTTCCAACTCGCCACCGCGGCGCTCGTCTACATGGGCGCAGCCAAGCTGCCCGGAACCGAGAAAGTCGAAGTCAACCTGCCGCTGGCCAAACTGACCATCGACACCATTGACATGCTCAAGGCCAAGACCGAAGGCAACCGGACCGCCGACGAAACGTCGCTGCTCGACGACGTCCTCTACCAACTCCGGCTCTCCTACGTCAAAGCCGAGTCCGGCTCCCCGCCCGAACCCGCGACCCCGCCGGCCGACAAACCGGCCTCCTGATCTACGCGGGACATGACCGAAATCCGCTGAGGATTTCGGATCGTGTCCCAAGTCATGCCGACTGGCAACTGCAAACTGGTCCCTCGGACGCAAAGGGCGTCCCGCAAGGCTCCTCTGGAAACACCGGTCAAAGCGGCGGTCGAAGCTCCTCAAAGGGCTTCCTTGAGAGCTTCCTACGGCACATCGGCCAGGGCGTAGTACACCGCGCAACGCTCCGCCTCGGCCAGAGCTCAGGACACCGCTTCCGATACCGCTCGCGTCAGAGTTCTCCCGGAGACCAAGGACTAAGGACCCTTGGACGTTGCCCTTAGGACTAGCCGGATGGCTTCCTCCAAGGCCTCTTCGAGGGCCAACTCGACAGCTCCTTCCTAGACTGCTCCCCATGTGGGGGTTCGAGTTGGGATCCTCAGGCCTAAGGCCCCAAGCTACAAGCAGATAGTCTTGATAACCCGCGCCGCGGCTTGGATACTTCAACGTATCCAGACCAAGCCCGCGCCGAGATCGCTTTCGGCCCACCGCAAGCCGTCAGCGGTTGGCCGTCTCCTACACCGCAGTACCGCGCCTCCACGACGAAGCCTTCGCTCGC
>CAZSUX010000262.1:0-4405 GCA_964610135.1 uncultured bacterium
GCGAGTGCTGCCAGCGATTTGTCAAGACTCTTGCACTACTCATTTTACGTGTTGGTATAGTGGTGTGCCCGGAGAGTCAGACCGAGCCAAGCTGAGGTTCTCTCCAGGGAAGGAAGCGTTCACAAGTCCCCTCCTCACCAGTCAACACTCTCGACGGGGACAGACAAAAGACACGGCGCACCAGTGCCCACGGTGCGCCGTGCCTCTTTTCGCTCGAGTCAGCACGGCACTATTCCTCAACGGCTATAGTCCCCCGACTTTCGCCGCTGCCTGACGCACGACCCGACAAGCAACATCTCGCCCCGCCTCCCCCGAGCCGGTTCCTCATGCCTCCACTCGGGCAGTCGGGGAGCCTTGATGCCGCAAGAGAGACTTTCCGGTGAGCCCTGATTGGGCGCTCCCCGAGTCAGCCGGCGACCCGCATCCTTGACCCGCCTCGCATCTGCGAATAATATGAGCGTCCATGAGATTGCTGGTTGTGAACTGGCGCTGCCCGAAGAACCCGTTGGCTGGCGGGGCAGAAGTCTACCTTCAGGAGATATTCTCGCGCCTGGTCAATCGAGGTCACCATGTCACCCTGCTCAGTGAACGCTTCGCCGGGTCGCAGCCGGAGGACGTGGTTGAGGGAATCAGGATTATCCGCGCGGGCGGCAAGTTCACGTTCAACTTCACGGCGGGGCACCTGGTCGGTCGCCTCGCCGACGTCCTGAACGCGGACGTAGTTATTGATGACCTGAACAAGATCCCGTTCTATTCACCGGGGCACACGAAACGACCGGTCCTTGCCATCCTGATGCACCTGTTCCGGGGGAGCATTTTCCGCGAGACTCTCCCACCGATGGCGGCCTACGTGTGGATGGCCGAGACGATAATTCCGCTGGCATACAAGCGGTGCCGGTTCGCGGTGCTCTCCGAGAGCTCAAAGCAGGACACGGTGAAGATCGGCATCGACGCAGGCCGGATAGCCGTGATCCCGCCTGGGACCGACTTCGGCCGATTCAGCCCCGATGCCTCGGTACCGCGCGAGCCGCTGGTGCTGCACGTCGGCCGGCTCAAGCGGTACAAGGCGACCGACCACCTGCTGCAGGCGGCAAGGTTGCTGCAGCAACGGGGCGTGAAGTTCACGACCGTGATCGTCGGCGACGGCGACGACAAGCCCAGGCTGGAAGCGCTCGCCGCCAAGCTCGGATTGGGCGAAGAGGTCCGATTTGCCGGATTCGTCCCGGAAGCGGAGAAGGTGAATTGGTATCGTCGGGCCGCGGCGCTGGTCGAGAACTCGGTGAAGGAAGGCTGGGGACTGATCGTAGTGGAGGCGAACGCCTGCGGCACGCCGGTTGTCGTCGCGAACTCCCCCGGTCTGCGCGATTCCTCAAAGGACGGCGTCAACGGCCTGATGTACGAGTACGGCGACGTACCGGCGCTGGCCGGGAAGCTGGAGAAGCTGCTGTCCGATGAAGCGCTGCGTACCAAACTCGGGCAGCAGGCAATCGAGTGGGCGAGGCAGTGGACCTGGGACGGTGCCGCGGACGCAATGGAGCGGGCTATTGAGGAAACGATGAACGAGGACAAGAATAGCCAATGAGTGAAATCCCAGCACCCGCGCTTGAGGTGCAGGCGGTGGTGAAGAACTTCCGCCGCGGCCGCGGTCTGAAGAAGAAGATTACGCGCGCGGTGGACGGCGCGACTTTGACGCTGCCCCGGGGCGAGCTCTTCGGACTCCTCGGCCCGAATGGCGCCGGCAAGACCACCCTCGTGCGCTGCATCGCGACGCTGCTGATTCCCGACGCCGGGGCCATCAAAGTGCTCGGGCACGACGCCTTCAAGGATTCGCTTTACTGCCGCCAGCGCATTGGGCTCCTGACGTCGGGCGAACGGACGCTCTACTGGAAGCTATCGGCCCGCGACAACCTCAACTTCTTCGCCGCGCTGTACGGTCTGACCGGCAAGGCCCGGGACAAGCGGATTGACTACCTGATTGAGCTGCTGGGTCTCAAGGAAGTCGAGCGCGAACGGCTCGAGCGCTACTCATCGGGCATGAAACAGAAAGTCAGCCTGGCCCGGGCGATTCTCCATAACCCTGACCTCATCCTGCTCGACGAGCCGTCGCTCGGGCTCGACCCGCAGTTTGCTCGTTTCATCCGCCAGTTTATCAAGGACGAGCTGAACCGGAAGCAGGGCAAGACGATTCTCCTGACCACACACTACATGGACGAGGCGGACGAACTCTGCCAGCGGATTGCCTTCATCAACAAGGGCAAGATCGTCGACGTCAAGACACCCGGGCAGTACAAGCGCGACATCCCGCATACCGAGATGCTCGAAATCCGCTGTCAGGGCCAGCCCGATATCGCGCCGATTCAGGCTCTGCCCGGGGTCGAGCGTGTGGCGTCCGAGTTCGCCGATGGCGTCACCACAATTAAGGTCGTTGCGCCGCGGGCCGAGACGATGTTGTCCGAGGCAATCGAGCACTTGCGCGCCGGCGGCCGGATACTCGGCATCGACGTCAAGCAGCCGACGCTCGAAGACGTGTTCCTCCACGTGACCGGCACTTCGCTCGGCGCGGATACGGCGGAGAACAAGCCCGAAGCTCAATGAGCCTCGCCGCGACCGCATTCGTCATCCGGGCCGAGATGGTCAAGACGATACGCATCTACTTCTCGTACCCGGTCATCGTCGTGTTCTGGGCGATCTTCCCGGTGCTCTGGGTATTCCCGTTCCTGTTCCAGGGCAAGGCGCTGGTCGGCTCAGGTACCAGCGCGGCGTTCCAGCAGCTTACCGGCTCGGGCAACTACATGGCCTTCATCCTCATCGGTGCCATGGTGTCGAACTTCGTCTTCTCCGGGCTCTGGGGCGTCGGCAACAGCCTGCGCGAGGAAACCTACTGGGGCACGATGGAGTATATCATCGCCTCGCCCACGCACCCGTTGGTCGTCCTCATCGGCAAGACCCTGGCCGAGGCCTCGGTAACGACCTGCATCGTCTTCCTGCAGGCGACGATTATCAGCCTGCTGCCGTTCGGCATCTCCTTTACAGTCGCCAAGGTCCTGCCGGTCCTGCTGCTCGTGGTCATGCTGATGGTCGGGTTCTACGGCTTCGCCATCGCCTTTGCCGGATTCACCCTGCTCATCAAAGAGGTCCACGGCTGGGTCCACACGCTCGAATGGGTCTTCTTTCTGTTCTCGCCCATCCGCTACCCGGTGCAGGTCAACGTCATCACCGAGTTCGTCAGCAAGCTGATTCCGCTCACCTGGGCGCTAGTTGCCATCCGGGGGATCATCATGCTCAACCAGCGCGACGTCGGCCTCTGGAAGATCGTCGGCGTGTTGCTCGGGATGGACGCTGTCTTGCTGGTCGGCGGCTATTTCACTTTCGTCGCGCTCGAACGCAAGACGCGCAGGGACGGGACCGTGGGGATGCACTGAGAGGGAAGTGGTCTAGTGATCGAGAGATCAAGTGATCAAGTGATCAAGTGAAGGACTCGGACGTGCCCGACACTGGATCACTGGACCACTCGACCACTTGGTCACTCTGGCGTCGGTTGCGTCACTACGCCAACGCGGTGTGGGCCGAGAACATCAAAGAGTGGAAGCTCGAGCTCACCTACCCACTCGACTTCGTCCGCAGCCTGATTGACCCGGTCGTCTACCTGCTGCCCTACGTGCTCTACGGGGTCGCGCTCGTGGGCGGGCGGTTTTCCCCGAACCTGCACAAGCTCGTCGGCACCACCGACATCGTCAGTTTCATCACTATCGGCTACGTCTTCATCGGGTTCCTGAACATGGCGCTGTGGGCGATGGGCTTCAGCCTGCGCAAAGAGCAGATGTACGGCACGCTTGAGGCGGTATTCGCCGCTCCGGTTCCGCGCTGGGTCTTCACAATGGGGATGTCGATGCACTCGATACTCCACCAGTTCCTGATGATTGTGGTGCAGCTGATCTTCATCCTGGCGGTATTCAGCCTCAAGGTCAACCCGCTCGGCCTGCTGCCGGCGCTGGCGATGATCGGACTGATGCTCATCGCGCTCTACGGCATGGGGATGATAATGGCCTCGACGACGCTTCTCTTCAAACAAGGCTGGCTCATCTCCGAGGCGCTGGGGAGCCTGTTGATGGTGGTCACGCCGATCGCCTACCCACTCGCGGTCTTGCCGGTGTTCATGCAGAAGGCGGCACTGATGGTCCCGACTACCTACGGCATCCTGACTGCACGGCACTTCCTGATCGGCGAGCAGATGGGATTCTCGGTCGGCACGGCATTTCTGCGCGTCGCGGTGCTGTGCGTGGTGTGGGTTGTCTTCGGGTTGGTGGTCTTCACCCTCATCGACAAGTCCACGCGGCGCAGCGGGACGCTGAGCCACTACTAACAGGAAATGACGAAGTCCGAAGTACGAATGACGAATGGTCCG
>CAZSUX010000263.1:0-4373 GCA_964610135.1 uncultured bacterium
ACCAGTGGGCAGAATGGGAGGGCCAGGCGGTATTCGAGTCGCCACAACATATGGGAAAAAGGGGACACTTCCCTTATTTCCGGCCGCCGTCAAGCCTGACGGTTCGGTTCTATCGCCGGTCGTTGGCTCACAGCTTGTGGCGCGCATGGACGCTAGACGTCTTTGCCCTCGCGGGCTACGGCGGCGACCGGGGAGGTGCGGCTGGCGAATTCCTCGGGCGTCATCAGGATGAGGTCGAGCGGGACGTGGTACTTGAAGACCGTCTCCATCTCGGCGACGCGCGTCAGTTCGACCCGCTCGAAGATGTCCTTGCCGCGGAAGTCGGACGATACCACCGCGAGGTCAATGTCACTCTCGGCGTCCTCTCGTCCGCGCGCTCGCGAGCCGAACAGCACCAGCCGCTCTACGCGCACGCCGGCGGTGGCGAGCCGCCGCTTCAGGTCGTCGACTACTTCGGCAATTGCGACTTCAGCCATGCGAGTGTCCTTGTGCTTTCGTCAAGTATGACTTGGGTACGTCGGCTGTCAAACTCAGCCGACATCCTGCGCAGGTCATCCGGGTATCGAGTCGGCACGCTCAGTCCGTTGAGCCGCGACACCAGCTCCTTGACTGCAGCGGGCGGGTCTAGTTTGAGTCGGTCGACAAAGTAGAGGAGGCTGTGGGTCCGTGGGGCCGGCGCGAGGAAGCGAGCGACATAGAGGCCCTTGAGCGCCTTCTCAATCGAGAGATGGCACATGAACACGACGTAGAAGTATCGGCTTTCCTTGTACATCGAACCTGCCGTCTCCATGTCGTAGTCGGCCTGTCGCAGCCACTCATCCGGTAGCTTGTCCAGGATGTCACTCATCAGTCCGCACCTTCGCGTCCAAATCCGGTGGCAGTTGTACCGCCATTCTGATTGTGAGGATAGAGAGTATTGGCCGGCAGTCAAGCCGAGGGCCGCAGCCGTTGCCTGGTTCGGCGGGCGGCTTGGGGCCGCTAGAAGGTAGAAGTACGGAGGCGGATTCTCACCACCAAGTCACAAAGACACTATTCGAGGACAGGACGAGGGCAGAAGGCGCTGTCCGACAGGGACCGACGGGGCCGATTCAGAAGCTGGGATGCAGGAAGAGGCGGCCGGGCCACTGGAAGCCAATGGCTCAACGATCCACAATATGTGGTAGTGCGGCGGAGCCAGAACCACAATTCTGCCGTGGGGGGAGCGGACCGGAGACTGCCTGGAGGGTAGCCTTCAAGGAAGGAAAAGGTAGAGGAAAAGGTAGAGGTTGAGACTGAGGAATGGGCTGAGGTTTGGGTTGAGGTTTGAACCAAAGAACAGGTTGAGGTTAAGGTTGAGGTTTAGACCGGCAATTGAGCCGAGCGATGGGCGAAGGAATGCGTGAAGGAGTTTTCTGAGCAGTCTTGCGAGCATTGACCGAGGCGTTTGTTCAAGCTTCTGCAAGCCCTCTTGAAGAACCTTTCCAGGAAACTTTCCGATGTACTTTCCAGCGAGCTTTCCAGCGAGCATTCAACGTAGCAAAGAGAAGAGGGATCGAGGCAAGAAGAGATCGAGGGATTGCGCGGCTGCGCCGCGAGTTTGCATGACTAGCTTGCAGTTCCCGGTAGCGGACGGCGGAGAGCGGACCGGAATCTCTGCAATCTGCACAGTCTGCGGATAGTCCATTCGGGCCTTGGCGGTTTGTGTCAGGCTTGGGACACGAGCGGGCGCGAAAGCGGGGACAGCCCGAGCGCGCGCCAAACGGGGACAGTCCCACGGAGCGCTTGCGTCGGACGTGCCCGGGGCACCGTAGGAACGAGCAGCGCGGTGCAGTCCCCATTTGGGCGGGGCAGTCCCCGTTTTCGCGGTCATGTCCCCGCCTTCGGATCTGTGGTTGGCGTCGGCGTGGCGGCAGTGTATAATGGCATATGCGTCATCAGCACGTGAAAGGCAGGAGTAATGGCGATTGTTGAGTTCATGGTCGAGGAGCAGGACGGCGGGTTTGTTGCCCGGTCGTCGTGCGGGTGCATCGTGACCCAGGCCGACACGCTTGAGGAGCTCTACACGAATGTACGCGAGGCGGCGGCGTGCCACGCGGGGGAGTGTCCGAAACCGGATTCCATCCGGCTTAGGTTCGTGCAGGTCGTTCGGGAAGAGACAATCACGCCGTGAAGCTGCCTCGCGATTTGTCGGGGCAGGATCTCGTGCGACTGCTCAGGTACTATGGTTATGAGGTGACGCGCCAGGTCGGCAGCCACATGCGCTTGACCACGCAGGAGCACGGTGAGCATCACGTCACCATCCCGGCTCACGACCATTTGCGGGTGGGCACGCTTGAGTTCATCCTGGCGAGCGTTGCTCATCACCTGGGTTTGGACCGGCAGGAGCTCACGCGGAAGCTGTTCGGAACGTCGTGAACCTGCGCGGTTTGCTGCTGGTCTGGATCGGCCTGATGGGGCTGGCCGCAACCGCGGTGTCACTTGCGCTGCTGCACCGGTTCCCTGGCGCATTCTCGGAAACCGGTCGGGCATTCGTCTGGCCGTGGCAGGCAGCGCCCGGCCGACCCGCCCGCACGCGAGGCTGGCTTTTGTTCGCGGCGGCCGTCATGTCGATATTGGTCGCCGTCGTCGGTATTGCCTCACTTTTGTCCTGACGCCGGCTGGCACCGCTCAAAGGACAAAGTGATAAGGACAAAGGACAAAGCAAAAGGAAACCACGCAAGTACATAAGTCGGGCCGGACTTGGTCATTTCCGGTCTATCCCATTGCTTAGTCCTTAGTACTTTGTCCTTTGTACTTGGTCGCGCGTGCTTCCTCGGTTGCGCCCGGCTTCAGTTCGAGTAACATCTTCGCTCTTGCCAGAAAACAAACGCCTCAGTTCCGTAGACCTCTCCGGCCGTCTTGGCCATGCAATATGGAAGGTTGCCTGGCCGGTGATGACCGGTCAGTTGTTGTATACTTTGCTGAGCGTCGTCGATATGTTCTGGGTGGGCAGGCTCGGCCCGGCAACGGTCGCCGCAGTCGCGCTCGGCGGGTCGGTGCTTGGGGTTCTCTATTCGGTCGGCCAGGTCTTCATGGTCGGCGTGCTCGCAACCGCTTCGCGGGCCGCCGGTGCCGACAGCCGAACCGGAGTCCGCGAGAGCCTGAGACACGGCCTGTTTCTCGCGGTGCTCGGTTCGATTCCCCTCGCCGTGGTTGGCGTGCTGCTATCGGGCCGCATCCTCGGTTGGTTCGGCGCGGCGCCGGACGTGGTCGTCGCCGGTTGGGGCTATCTCGCAATACTGCTGGCAGTCCTGCCCGGGTTCTTTGCCGGGATGGTGCTCTACGCCGGGTTCCAGGCGCTGGGCGACACGCGCACACCGATGTTCATCACCTTCGCTACCAATATCCTCAATCTTGTGCTCGACCCGCTGCTCATCTTCGGCTGGCTCGGGCTGCCGCGAATGGGCGCAGCCGGCGCGGCGCTGGCGACCGTGCTATCCCAGTCCGGCGGGCTCGTGGCGATGGCGGTAATCCTGCACCGGCGCGGGCTCGTGAGTCTGCGCGGGCCGGTGCGGCGCGAGTCGGTGAAGACGATTCTCGACATCGGCATTCCGTCCGGGATGCAGGCAATCACGCGGCCTCTCACCGGGCTGATGATGTTCGGCATCGCGACCCGGTTCGGCACCGAGGCCACGGCGGCGTTCGGCATCGGGCTCCGTCTGCTGCAGCTCATGTACATTTACCTCGGTGGCCTGGCCTCGGCCGGGCAGACGCTCGTGGGCCAGAGCCTGGGGCAGAAGAAACCGGAGCTGGCACTCAAGGTCAGCCACCGCGTGCTCTGGATTGCCTTCCTGCTGCAGCTTGCGGTAATGCCGGTACTGTTCCTGCTCGCACCGGCGCTGGTGCGCGTGTTCAACGCGGACCCGGGAGTCGTGCGCTACGGCACCGGATACCTGCGCGTGCTCTCGCCGATGCTCGTCGTGCTGGGCTTCACGACCGCGTGGGACAGCGCGCAGCGCGGGGCGGGCGCGACCCGCAACCCGATGGTCGCGGCGCTGATAGCCAACTGGGGCGTCAAGATTCCGGCCGCGCTCATCTTCGCCGGCCCG
Organism: uncultured bacterium; assembly: GCA_964610135.1. GTDB lineage: Bacteria > Hydrothermota > Tepidihabitantia > Tepidihabitantales > Tepidihabitantaceae > UBA2258. The sequence continues at coordinate 4,068 of CAZSUX010000263.1, forward strand.
CTCGGGTTCGGCGTTACCGGGATCTGGCTCGGCATCGGCTTCTCGATAGTCGTCGAGGCCGGGATTCTCGCCATCGGCTACTACCGAGGGCGGTGGTTGCATAAGGAACTTGTGTGGGAGGGGACGTGAGAAGACCCAACCGAAGTCAGAAGTCAGAAGCCAAAGTGCAGAATGCAGAAGTGGCGCGCACGGAGAGCCGGAGGCCGTCAGCCGCGAGCCGCCGGCTGGTCGTGCGGCCGATGACCGAGCCAGACAAGCCCGCGTTGCTGCGGATCTCGTCCCGCATCTGGGAGGGGCATGACTACG
>CAZSUX010000264.1:0-4356 GCA_964610135.1 uncultured bacterium
CGGCTGATACACGGAACATCGCCCAGCCGCTGCCCCGAGAGAACACCGCCGTCGAATCACTGCCATCCGCCAGCGGCGAGAACCGGTACTACCACGCCTTGGACGGCATGACCGTCGGCTCAATGATCGGCGGCTGCATCGGGTCGCATGCCGGCATCAGGTACGTGCGTACCGAGGATGCGGGGTGCCTTTTTCCAGCCTACTCAGTGTACCGAGTGGACCCCTGCGTGTTCTGGGGAGCATCGTGCGGCATCACCGCGCTGGGAACGGGCGCCGGATACGCGCTGGGCGATAGGCTCGACCGCGAGCAGGCCGTGCAACTGACGCGGCTGAAGGAGGGCACGGGCTGGCGCACGGGCCTTGCCCTCGGCGCGTTGGTCCCCGGGATCGCGCTCGGGTACTGCGCGTTCTGGGCCTTTGGGATGACCAGGTACGGGGTACTGAGAGACATATTCGACGTAATCGAGAACGACCGCGACGGGACGACCGTGCTGCCGATGGCATTCACTGGCGTGTGCATCGCCATTGAGGCCTCGACCATCGGCTACCGCATCGGCCGCATGATTGACCGCAGCAAAGCGGAGGAGGCAGAAGCCAGGCGCCGGGCGCTCGGCCGCTAAGTATGAACTCAGCAAGAAGAACGGTACTGATTCTGTTTGCAGCCCTTGCAGCACTTGCCTCGGCCCAGGAGCCGACGGTCCTACGGTTGAGAGATGCGATCGGCGACACGATTGACCGGGCCGAGCGCGACAGCTTCCAGCTGTTCCCGAATACCGCAGGCTTCCGATACGCCGTGATACTGAGCCTGCCGCGGTCCAGGTTTTTCGCCAAGGTGGCACAGGTCGACGGCGACACACTGGTGCCGGTCTACTACCGCGTTCAGCCGGGCCAGTTGGACCGAATCCGTTTTCTCATTGACTATCGCGAATTCGTCGCCGAACAGCAGGAGTCCGACCTGACCATTGCGCCGAGCCTCAAATCCTTCTGGCAGGGAGTGGAAGGACGGCCGTTGCGGGATATCGTCGGCGCGCTGGCCGAACCCGGTTCCACGAACGCGCCCTGGGACGTGGGTGAGTACGAGTATCACGCGACCGTGCTGGGCACGACTGCCGGGTCGGCGCTCGGCGGCTGCGTCGGGTCGTGGGCAGGCATCGACGTCGCGGACCAGGTTGCTTCCACCAACTGCCTGGGCCGGGAGGCCACGGTGCCGGTGTACTCGGTCAGCCACCCCGTGTTCTGGACCACCGCCTGCGGCATCACCGCTCTCGGTGCCGCTGCCGGCTACGTGGCCGGCGGTAGGCTCGAAAGGGCGCGACCCGCCGCATTACCGCGGCCCGACGAAGGCAAAGAGTGGCGCACCGGATGTGCCATCGGCGCGACGATACCCGGATTCATGCTGGGCGCCGGTTACTTCCTGCTGTCGGGACCGCTCCACTACGGCAAGACGGGGTTTCCGAACAAAGCGCGGAACGACCCGGCCGCGACAACCTATCTGCCGATGGCGCTCACTGGATTGTGCATCGCGGTCGAGGTCACGACCATCGGGTACTACGTCGGCCGCCTCATCGACCGCCAGAATGCAGAGAAAGCTGAGAGGAAGCGCCGGGCGCTCGGCCGCTAGAACTGACGGTGGACGACACGTCCACCGTAGATTGTCATCCAGACCGGGTTGTGCCCCAGACGATACACGATGTGCCGGTAGTCCGGGACGTCGGTGACGACGACGTCGGCGGTTTTCCCTACCTCGAGCGTCCCCACTTCTGAATCGAGCCGCAGCGCCTTGGCGGCGTTGACCGTGATTCCGCGCAGCGCCTCCTCGATTGTCATCCCGTAGTGGACGCAGCCGAACTGGGCGGTCAGCGGCTGGGCAAGCATCGGGCAGGAACCGGGATTGAAGTCGGTCGCGAGCGCCATCACGATGCCCAGCTCCCGCATCTTCGCGACCGGCGACTTGTGCGCCTCGCGCAGGAAGAAACAGGTGCCGGGCAGGAGCACCGCCGCGACGCCGGCCTGAGCCATCGCCCTCAAACCCTCGTCCGACGGCTGCAGCAGGTGGCTGGCCGAGGCCGCGCCGACCCGGGCCGCGACCTCTGCCCCGCCCGACGACTCAATCTCATCGGCGTGAATAGTAGGAACAAGGCCGTGCTGTTTGCCAGCTTCGAGGACACGCGTGCTCTCGGCCGCGTTGAAGACGAAGTTCTCGCAGAACACGTCGCAGAACCGCGCGATTCCCTGCTTCTCGACCGCCGGCAGCATCTCTTCCACCAACTGCCTGATGTAGTCTTCCTTGGTCGTTCGTACCCTTGAGCCCTTGGCCCCTTGACCCCTTTCCCCCGGCACGCTGTGCGCGCCCATGAACGTGGGTACCATGCGACAGAATCCCAACTCGCCCAGCCGGCGCGCGACCTGCAACATCCGCAACTCGGTCTTGGTGTCGAGTCCGTACCCGGACTTCACCTCGACCGTGGTCGTGCCCCAGAGCATCATCTCATGCAGGCGCTCCAGCGACCGGTTGTAGAGCTCATTCTCGGTCGCGAGACGGGTGTGGATCACGCTGGAGAGAATCCCGCCCCCGGCCTCCGCGATTTCCCGGTAGGTCTTGCCAGCGAGCCGCATCTCGAACTCTTTCTCCCGCCAGCCGCCGAACACGAGATGGGTGTGCGGATCAACGAAACCCGGTAGCACTGCGTTGCCGTGGCAGTCGATCTCGGTCTCTGTCTCCGCCGGCGTCAACTCGTGGTCGGCCACCTCGGCAATCCGGCCGTCCTGAATCCGAACCGCCCCATGCTCGACGATGCCCAGGCCGCCGCCGGCCATCGTCAGCACCTGCGAGCAGTTGTTCAGGATGAGGCGGGTGTCGGTCACGGCACAACTATAGCGAGAGCCGATTTGCCGTGCAAGCCGGACGCGCCGGCCGTCGACTCCCTAGTGCTGAATCAGGCGCAGATCCGTAATGCGCTGGAACCAGGTTTCGACCTGCACCGTGCCGCTGACGGTGTCGGGACTGCCGAGCCTCACCAAGGCGTAGTGGCGGCTGACCGTGGCGAACGTGTCGGTGATGTCGGCGGTGACGATGGTGTCGGTGCACACCACGGCAACGAGGGTGGAATCCGAACCCAACTCGAAGTTGTTCGCGTACCGGGTCGAGTCGAACGCAGGCAGCGGCGACTGCCCGCCTCCGGACAAGGAGCTGAATCCATTCGGGCGCCACGAACCGACCGGAACGAAGCCGGTGCCGCCGGGCTCGTACGGCCCCCAGTCAGGACTGGCCATCGAGTAGGCGGGTCCGGCAAAACCGGTTGCCCAGTCCGTGATGTAGAAATCGACGTTATCGGCGTTGCTCGCGTATCCCATCGTGAAGACTGACGCGGCGCCGCTGTCCCTTTCCCAACCGTAGCCTGAGTAGACCGTGCTGTTCAACTCGCCGACCTGGGTCACGCCGGTGTGGACCGGGGCCGAAGTCGGGGTTTCGGTTGCGGAATAGAACCTGCTGCCGAAGACGGCGGTGACCCGGTACCGGCCGGTCCTGCCCAGCGGGTTGTGGTCTGCGTACGTGGCGCTATCGGTGGCGATGCCGAAATCCAGCCAGGCTGAAGTGCCGGTCTCCGCGAAGGCGACCACATAGCTGTCCGGAACGCCCCCGGCCGGTGCGGTCCAACTAATCCTGACCGTCGTATCGGAAGCCGCGGTCAGCAGCAGGTCGGTCGGCGGCCCCTCACTCAGCTGCCCGCACCCTGCCACGCAAACGAACGCGACCAGCAGCCCGTTGAGCAGCACGTCAACGCGAATCCGGACGCGACCGTTCGGCCTCACGCTTCAACTATACGAAGCGCCGCCTGCGGTTCAAGCGGCACGAATCTGCCGCCGGCGTCGGAACCGGGCCCGACCCGGAATAGAACCGGGGGGCCGAAGCCCCCCGGTTGTTCAAGCATTGAGGCTCAGCTTCACTTAACCAACCAGCGGAGTCCTCCGATCTTCTGGTAGGCAGTCGTCACGGCGACTTTAGCCCCAACAATCGAGTCGACTCTCGCCTTGGCGAAGTTGCTCGCTTCACTCCAAGTGTTGCTTGTGTCCGAGCTGATCCGCAGATAGTACGTGCTATCGACCATGATCGCGAGCGACGAATCCGAGTAGGTCCCCACCGGGTCCGCGATCGTTGCGCCATCGTAGCTCCCCGACGCGGCCTTCAATCCGTTGCCCCTCCTGCCCTGATTCACTTCTTTCCCGCTGATCAGTCTCATCTCCCCATGGAATTTGAAGGTGTCCGCATAGAAATCAGTTTCGGTGGTACTGGGATAGACGAGCGAGCAGGCGACCACACCACCCTTGTCGCCGAAGCCGAATCCGTTGGCATGG
>CAZSUX010000265.1:0-4301 GCA_964610135.1 uncultured bacterium
AACCGAGAGCTGGCTCGACTTGTAGTACTTCGCCGCCCGGCCCCACCCGCGCAGAACGAGCCGCTTCTTCTTCACAAGCCCGGAAAGCAGATAGCCCGCCTGGGCCGGGCTCACCCGCAATAGGGTGCGGACGATTTCGTTGCTGACGAACCGCTTCTCTTCCGGTCCGGGCAGTTCCTCGAGATAGCCGATGATCGCGGTCTCGGCAAACGCGGCCTCGGCCCGGCGGAAGAGCGAGTAGCTCACGCTCTTCTTGAGCTGGTTGTACACCGCTTTGGACAGGCGGTAGACCCGGCCCCTCTTCTGTCCAAACGGCTCCAGCAGCCCGCGCAGGACCATCGAGCTCAACGCCTCGCGCGCCTCGTTCTCGCTGCGCTGGAGTATCCGCTCGGCTTCGGACAGGTCGATCTCGCGGTTGCGCTTGAGGAAGGAGAAGACCAGCAGGTCATGCAGCGTAAGTTCGCGGCCCTCCTGGTGGCGGTTGACCACGAACCGGGCGAAGTTCTCGTCAATTCCCGATTCCTGGGTTCCCTGCGGCGACTCGACGCGGCCGCTGCGCAGGGTAAGCCGGACGAAGTCCGGTCCTGACTCGTAGCTGGGCGGCTCCTTGCCGTAGGAGAGCAGGATGTGGTACATACGCTTGACGCCCATGCCGGCGCGCTCAACCATCCGGGTCTTCTGCAGGCTCTCGGCCAGCAGCCGGTTGCGCGACACCGGTTCGTGCCCGAGGATGTTCTGCGGGTTGACGTCGCCGAAGAAACCTCCCGGGTTCGAGACCTCCAGCCGGTCCGGGAAGTGACGCAGGTAGACCGGCCCGCTCACGCCGTAGTCGCGGTGGACGAACGCGTTGAGCAACGCCTCGCGCAGAACTTCCTCCGGGAAATCGGGAATCTCGAAGTGGAAAAGCCCGAGTTTCAGCGTATAGATGCGGTTGTAGGGCTCGAGCGCCTGGGTGAACTGCTCGAGTATCGCAAGCAGCGGCCGGTTCGAGTCGACCCGCTTGTCGTACTCGGTATCGCTCTTCATGTGCAGGTAGATGGCCTCATGCCCTGGCAGTTGCTGCCGGAGCACATCCGCCTTGCCGACGAGCAGCAGCCCGGCCACCGTCAGCCGCGCCGCTTGCCCCTCGTCCCTCGCCCCTCGCCCCTCGCCGCCCTCCTCACGCACCAGCACGCCGAGCCGCTCCAGCAGATCGTCGTTCGAGAGCGCAAGCAGCGACGACGCCGGTTCCTTGGCCGCGAGTATCCGGCGCAGTCGCTCGACCTCGATGCCGTCCACCGCTTCCGGCCCGAGGCTAAGAACGCGCGCGGAGAAGTCAGGATTGGGCTCGAGCATTGCCGTCATCTTAACCTGACCGGCTCTCCAGTCAAGCGGCTTCGCCACCGAGGCCGTATCTGCTAGACCGCTACTTCGACTCCCTGTAGAATCTGGCTCAGGCTACGCATGCGCTACGTCGGCAATATCTTCCGTCCGCCCTCTGAGGCCGATTCCCTGCTCCTGCAGGCGACCATCGGCTGTTCGCACAATCGCTGCACATTCTGCGCAATGTACCAGGACAAGCGGTTCCGCGTGCGACGGATTGAAGAGGTGCTCGAAGACATCGAGGCCGCGCGCACGCACTACGGCCCTGATGTCCGGCGCGTCTTCCTGTGCGACGGCAACGCGCTCATCCTGCCGACGCCGCATCTGCTCCGGATTCTCGCCAAACTCGAGCAGACGTTCCCCGACCTCCAGCGCGTCGGCGTGTATGCCAACGCCCGCGACCTGGTCTCCAAGTCCGTCGCGGAGTTACAGGAACTCGTGGCTCACCGGCTCTCGATATTCTACCTCGGGCTTGAATCCGGCTCGGACAGAATACTCACGCAGATTGACAAAGGGGCCACTGCCGAAGAGATGGTGGCCGGGGTGAGACACGGCATGGCCGCAGGCATGAAGTCGTCGGTCATCTTCCTGCTTGGACTGGGCGGCCGGAAGAACTGGCGGGAGAACGCCATCGAGTCCGCCAGGGCCGTTTCGCAGATGAACCCGAACTACCTTTCCGCTCTGACCGTCACCGTTGTGCCCGGCACCCCGCTTGCCCGGCAGCTCAAGTCCGGGGAGTTCGAGTTGCCCGAGCCGGCCGAATTCGCGGCCGAGCTCAGGTTGTTCCTCGAACAGGTAGACGTGAAGGCAACCGTCTTCCGCTCAAATCACGCCTCCAACTACGTGCCGCTCGCCGGCCGCCTGCCCCGTGACAAGGAACGCATGGTCGCGGAACTGACCGAGGCAATCAGGAACCACCGATTCAAACCCGAGTACCTCCGCGGGCTGTAGCCAGGTCAGCCCGGATAGTGCAGAATTCGAAAAGCAGATACCAGAATGCAGCAACACCGACGCGAGGTAATCAATCACAGATTGACACGGATAGGCAGACAGATTTCCCGGAGTCAGAACTCCGGAACCCTGCGGACGATCGCCGCTCCGGCATTCTGATGAAGCACTCGGGCTCTCTCTCGGAGCTGGATCTGTGTCAATCCGTGTTCATCCGTGGTTTAGCTTCACTCCCTCTGCGTTCTCTGTGGTTGGTTCTATCTCGGTTATTGGGGAGTTCGGACTGCTGGACACGAGTGCAGCCACTCCCTAGAATCTGAAGCCTTCTCCTGATGAAAGGAAGCCTGTCTTGAGAACCATATGTCTGTTTTCTTTCCTTGCCGTCGTGCTGGCGTCCCCGGTCCTGGCGACGAGCTGGCCGCTCGTGCCGCTCGATTCGGTTCACCCGCTCGGTAACAACTGGGGCAACTACCAGGACTACGGCGGCGGGCCGTATTTCCACAACGGCATCGACGTCATCACCCCGGACATCCAGGGCCGCCGCGTGCACGCGGTCCGGCATGGCTGGGTCAAAGGCTGGGGCACGCATTCGGCCGAGCTCCACTACCGCCTGGCTATCTGTGACACGAGTTCCGATTTCACCGGCCGGGCCGAAGGCTGGCTCTATGCCCACATCGACTCGGCCCGCTGGCACCGCGCCCTCGGCGACGAGGTCCAGGAAGGGGACTCCATCGGCTACCTGGTGACGTGGCCGATAGATGCGACCTTCGACCACTGTCACTTCGCCCGCATCTCGGACACCGGCGCGACCTGGATGCGTTTCCCGAACGCGACCTGGTGGTTTATCCAGAACCCGCTGACCATCATCAAACCCAACACCGACCTGCTCGCCCCGGTAATCGAGAACGCCCGCACGAACCAGAAGTTCGCCTTCTGCCGCGATAACTCAAACACCTACCTTCGATACGACAGCCTCGTCGGCGACGTGGACATCATCGCCAAGGTCTACGACAAGACCGGCGCGACAACCGGCAACGAGACCTGGGACAAGCTCGCGCCCTACGAGGTCGACTACTCCATCAAGCGGCACGACGGCCTCGTCGTGGTGCCCTGGACGATTGGGGTCCAGTTCTCAAACACGCTCGACGGCGCGCTCGTCAATGTCGTCTACAAAGCCGATAATACGTGCGAGTCACAGGGGGACTACAGCTACCGGGAATACTACTACATCATCACCAACACCGACGGTGACTCGGTCATCGAATCAACCGACGCCAGCGGCAAGTGGGCCACCGGCATGGTCGGCGATACGACCTACTGGGTTTACGTTCGCGCCAGCGACGTCTGCGGCAACACGACACTGGACTCGATGATGGTCAGGACGTACAACAACGTAGCGGTCGAGGAGCCGCCGTTTGCGGTGCTGTCACGGCCATTTCATGCAACGCAGACCGTGGGTCGCGCCGGGCTGGTTGGCTTCAGTCTGGCCGGCACGGGCACGGCTCGGCTGCGGGTCTACGACCCGGCCGGCCGAGTCGTGGCGAAGCTAGCCGATGGCAGGCTGGGCCCGGGCGAGCACCGCTTCAACTTCGCGGTGCCGACTCCCGGCATCTACATCGCCAAGCTGACCCTCAACGGCAAGGAGACCTACAGCACCAAGCTGGCCGCGCTCAGGTAACAAGGAACCAAGGGATCGAGGGATCAAGTGCCGTTGCCCATCCGTCACTCTATCCCTTCATCCCTCTGTCTCTTTGTCCCTCTGTCCCGACCGACTCCGCCGCCCTGATGCCGGTCGCCCAGGCGAAGTGCAGGTTGTACCCGCCGGTTTCAGCCCAGACATCAAGCACCTCCCCCGCGAAGTAGAGCCCGGGAAAGCGCCGCGCGGCCATCGTCTTCAGGTCGACCTCATCAAGAGCCACGCCCCCGCCGGTCACCGTTGCCCGCTCAATCGCCTCGGTCCGCGTGGAGCCCGTGACGATGATCTTGGCGAC
>CAZSUX010000266.1:0-4286 GCA_964610135.1 uncultured bacterium
CGTAACCTCTCCGGTAGTTGTAGTCGTGGTTGAGGCTGACCCCGAAGTTGTGGTCGTGCTTCAGGCTGTTGCCCCACACCGAGATGTTACCCCCGCGGCCGATGTAGTTGGTGTCGGCCTCGCTGGCCCTCCCTCCGTAGATCGATACGTCCATTCCCCAGCCGTTGCGGAACTGAAACCCGACCGGGACCCAAGCGAGGCAGGAGAGCTCGTCCGACTCCGGGACCTGGCTGAGTTCAAACCCCGGGGTGAGTGCAATGCGCCGCAGCGCGTCGCTGTTCCTTCGCCATACCGGGCCTGCCGATACCTCAAGGCTTTTCAGTCCGGCCCACGGTGTGTAGCCGATGTCGGCGGTCGAGAAGGAATCGCTGTACACCGCCAGGGCGCCGGATGCGGCGAAATTGCCGATGTAGCCCGTGTAGCCGGAGTTGAGCGCCCAGCCCAGCGTGCCTGAATCGGCGGTGACCGCAGTCTGAATCGCGCCGCGGTGAGGGCCGGAACGGAAGTTCCAGTCCGCGCCGAGCGCGGCGTTGTAGTCGTCTCCGCCTGCAGCCGTACCGCTGAACAGCAGCCCCAGACTGGTGACATCCAGCAGCCTGAACTTGCTCGAGAGTACTGCGAAGCTGCGCCTCGGCTCCAGTTCGGCGCCCGTCGAGTCGAAGAGGTGGTCGGTGTATGCGCCGAGTGCACCGAAGCTCCAGTCCGGTGACCGCGTCGTGAGCTTCAGGCCGGAGAGTATCGGCACCGGCTCTTCACCCACCGCTTTGCCGATGCGGCGCGAGTAGAAGAGCTCCAGCGGCCGGAACCCATGGCCGCCGATGCCGGCCATCCGGAACAACTCACTTCCTTCGATGAAGAACGGCCGCCGTTCCGAGAAGTAGACCGGGTAACGGGACAGGTTGAATGAGAACGGGTCGGATTCTATCTGGGCGAAGTCGGGCAGGACGGTCGCGTTGAGCGTGGTCACTGACGTCAGGTCCCACTTCAGGTTGAGGCTGGCCCGGGGCCTCACTCGCACGTCCTCGCCCGGGTCCTGGTCGAGCCGCACGAAGCCCTCGGGGTACAACTCGAAGTAGTAACCCTGGGACTGCGGGTTCATGCCGCCGAGCCGGCCGAAGTTGGAGACGCGGTTGCCGCCGCCGGCTTCTGTCACCTCAACCCAGTAGTCGCGTTCGCGGTTGTAGGCGATAAACCGGCCGAAGTTGATTCCCCACTCGCCGGCGCCGCGTTTGTAGCGGATGGACTTGAACGGTATCTTCATCTCGACAATCGCGGAGTCGTGGTGCAGCCGTACCGCGGAGTACCACACCCCCTCCCACGACCAGTCGGTCATCTGACCGTCGTCCAGAATCAGGCCGCTGCGGGAGATGCCGCTGCCGTAGAGCTTGAAGAAGTAGCCGGTCTGCTTGGTGTCCATCGGGTCCATGAACACGGTGAACTCGTCTTCGAGCCCGTAGAGCTGGCCGACCGGGGGATGGTTCCTGGCTTCGCACCGGTACGCGACATAGAGGTTTCCCCGGTCCTGGAGTACGTAGACCGTGGTCCTCTCGGTGGGCTCAGAAGCCTCGTCCGGCTCGCTCTGGACGAAATCGGCCACCGAATCGGCCCTGCTCCAGACTTCATCGAGGACGCCGTCGATGCGCGGAGCGATGTCGGTGTACCGGACATTGACCGCCTTGTCGGCCGCGGCGACTAGCAGCAGGCAGAGCAACTGCGTCATCATTCCTCCGTTGGCCGGATTCCCTCTGTCCCCAGGCGTTGTGAGTGTCTCAGCATGCGGCGGTCTCCGGCCCAGCGCAGGTTCGCCATCTGCCTCCCCTGCCGGTTTGCAGAGTCTGCGCTTGGTCTGAAGAACGAGAATTCGATTCTCACAAGCCCGGGCACGATCAACCGTGCGGCGGTCCCTTCGATCTCCAGCCGCAGGACAGGAGCAGTCACGGCTACATCGCTGAGCACGAAGCCGGATCGCTCCCCGACCACGACCACAGGGTTCAACATGCCGGTTTCCGCATAGCTATCGGATATCAGGGTGCCATTGCTGCCGCCTGCCGTGGAGCAGGCTCCTGGTCCGAACACCAGGGCCAGTAGTGCCGTGCATATGATGAGGCTGCTTCGATTCATGATTCCTCCCTCTTCTTGCGCCCCTTTCGACTCTTGGCCGTGTCCTTCGTTCTCTTCCGGTGGCTCTTCGGCTTCCATTCTCTCATCCATCCCTCCGGAGTCGCGTCGCGCCAGAGGGAAAACGCCAGGTAGCGGTTACTCAGCTGCCTGAACTCGGGCGCGATTTCCTCGCGGGTCTTGCCCTGCCGCAATAGTTGTGTCGTCCGGGTCAGCAGCAATTCGAAGACGAGGCCGTTGAAGTTCATCATCCCGAGGTACTGGTTCCGATTCCAGACTGCGTCATGAACTCCTTTGCCGTCCGGCTTGAGGAACGAGAACAGACTCTCGCGGCAGTCCACGGCGACATTGAGCCAGTCGCCGTTCCAGATTTTCAGGTCAGCGGCGTCCCCTTTTTCCGGGCAGACGATGTCCGCACCTCTGAGCTCGGCGGGACGGTAGGCCTTGATGAAAACGTGCACGCCCCGCTTGAGCGCCCGGACGACGTCCGGACGGAGTTCGTCCAGCGGACCGGGGAATACGTCCAGCAGGACGGCGCTGCGTGCGCCCTCGAGCATCTTACGAGCCCGGGCATAGACCTGGTCGGCACCAATCAGCCGGAAGATACCGCCCTCGGCGGCCGAGGGTTCGAGCCCGGCAACCTCCTTTTCGAATTCCCTCTGTTTCTCTTCCAGTTCGCGGCGTTTGCCTTCCAAGTAGGTGGCAAGGGGCATCGCCGAGTAGGTCTTGGTCCGGGATGTCTCATCGACCATGACCGCTCCCTTGGCGCGAAGCGAATCCAGTGCCATATAGATGTTGGCGGCTGGCTTCCCGATCAGCTGGGCGATGCGGTATCCGGTTGAGCAGGGCTCCCGCAAGAGAGCCAGGTACACCGACCCTTCCAGCCCGGTGAATCCGACATCGGACAGCAGGTTGTTCAGCTTGTCACGCATCTTCACTCCACGTTATTAGTCATAAGCTAGTCTTAGTAGTTCGATACTAATATGATATTCCCGCCTGTCAAGCTTGGATTTCAGTGCCAGTCACGGGTCCAGCCACTGGTTGTCAGATGACACATGGAGGCTTCCGTTCAGCCGTTAGTTCCGGTTCCGCATGGCGAACGCGCGTGAGGGGCACAACTCAATTCCGTCCGCCCATTTGACACCCCCGGCCGCGCGTCGTACTATGTCCACGATGAGGACAAGGCATCTCTTGATGCTGGCCGGCATACTAGTGTTCGCCTCGTGCCGGCAGCCGTTCATCCGCAATCCCCATCTTCAACTCCTTCGCTCAGACGGCTTCAGTGTTGAGCGTCCGGCTGTAGCAGCGAACGGTACCGGAGTCTACTACCTCAGCGGTAATACGCTGTGGAAGCTCGACATCAACAACGACTCGGCGTCACTTCTGCGCCCCGGCCTGTATCAGGCCATCGCCCTGTCGCCCGACGGCACAAGACTCGCCCTTCTCGGCCACGACCTGCTGCTGATTGACACTACCGGAGCGCTGCTGGAGACACTCGTGCCTTCTGAAAGCGTGGGAGAGGACCCGGTTGACATGCAGTTCAGCCACGACGGTTCCTTTGTCTACTACAGCAGAAGTAACGGCGACGGTGCCGACTACTACCGAGTTGCCCTGGATGGGACCGGGCACGAACTGGTCCACCAGTCACGCGGTACGACAGAATATTACAGGGGACAGGTTGGCTTCGCCCTGACACGGGTTGATAGCATTCTGGACTACGGCAGCCGAGCCTGGCCTGAGCTCAGCCCGATAGACGACAATGTCATGGCGTATTCATCCAACTGGTGGTTCAACGGCGACGTTCATAGCGCCTACCTGTCGTCGGACAGCGGTTTCAGCCTCGACTGCAATCCATACTCCGACTCCCGAATCGCGTACCCGAGTTGGTTTCCCGACGGCCACAAGCTCGTCTTCTGCGCTACCGACAGTGGTCTCGCGCAGCACTACGAACTCTGGATGCTCGACTCCGTGGAGTACTAGTCCCGGCTAGTTGGGGCACTCCAATTCCGCCCGCCCAACAGAGGCATTTCAGATTGGAGATTGTCGATTGCAGATTGGCCGCGGCTTCGCCGCGAGTCCGTCGTCCTTGGTCCTTGGTCCCCAGTCCTCAATCCCTAGTCCACAGTCCCCAGTCCCTGCCGCCCAAGTCACGCGGTTGAGCCGTCGGA
>CAZSUX010000267.1:0-4257 GCA_964610135.1 uncultured bacterium
TGCGCATGGCGTAGCGGCGGTATGTACGCAGGGTCGAGACCATCAGCAACCGGTTCAGTGCTGGCCCGGTGAGGACTTTGTCCTGTACGACGTTGTAGATCTTCTCGAGTACGCGCGGCAGCACAATCATCACCGTTGGACGGGCGAGCTGGACGTCTTCGCGGATGGTCTGGACCGATTCGGCATAGGCAACCGCGCCGCCCGCCATCAGCATGCAGTAGTACCCGCAGGTGCGTTCAAACATGTGGCACAGGGGCAGGAAGGAAACCAGCACGTCATTCTCGTTGATGTTGAAAAGGGGAATCGCGGCATGGACGTTGGAGAGGACGTTGCGGTGCGTGAGCATGGCGCCCTTGGGCTCGCCGGTGGTGCCGGAAGTGTAGCAGACCGTGAACAGGTCGTCTGGTTTGGGTTGGTGCGGTTCGGCGAGTTTCGGGTTCCGCTGCAGGGCCTCGGCACCGGTTCTGCGCAGTTCCTCGAAGCAGAGCAGTTGCTTACCTGCCTGGCTCTGGCACTCCTGGCCGAAGATCGTGACTACGTCCCGGAGCGGCGGGACCTCGGGCAGAATCCGGGTGATGTTGGCGAAAAGTTCCGGGCTTTCGACAATCAAGTGCGTGACCCCGGCGTCGTTCAGGATGTAGCGAATCGCGTCCGCGCCGAGCGTGTGGTAGACCGGAATCAGCACCGCCCCGAGCTTGGCAACGGCCAGGTCGGTGGCAACCCATTCCGGCCGATTGTAGGAGTAGATACCTACCTTGTCGCCGGGTTTGACCCCGCGTTCGGCCAGACCGGCGGCCAGCGCGTCAACGGTTTCCGAGAGTTCGGCGTAGGTGATACCCTCGTACTTCCCTTTGACCTTGCGCATCAGGGCGGACCGGTCCGCGAATTTCCTCGCGACTTCGGAAAAGCAGGCATAGACGGTGTCAGCCATGGAAACCTCCTTCAGAAGTGACCAAGTTCAAAGTGGGAATGACGAAGTCCGGAATGCGGATACAAAGTCCCGGTTGTCATTGTTCATTTCCCCTTAGTCATTGGTCATTCTCCCCTAGATGATTTTCAGTTCTTTGCCCACTAGTGTGAACTTCTCGACGGCACGGAGCAACTGCCCTTCGGTGTGCGTGGCCATCAGGCTGACGCGGATTATGGCCTGACCGGGCGGCACTGCCGGGAAGACTACCGGGTTGGCAAACACACCCTCCTGTTCCAGCCGCCCCGCGGCCTGGTAGGCCCGGTCGTCGTCGCCGACGGCAATCGGCAGGATCGGTGTGCCGTGGTCGTGGACGGAGAAACCGGCCGCTTTCAGTTCACGGCCCATCAGCCGGGCGTTGGCACGCAGCCGTTCGACCCGCTCCGGTTCGGACCTGAGGATGTCGAGCGCGGCGATGACCGTGGCGGCGGCTGGCGGCGGCAGGCTGGCCGAGAAAACCGACTGCCGGGCGTTGTAGCGGAGGAATTCCGCGACGGCGTGCGGCCCGCCGGTGAATCCGCCGATTGCGGCGAGCGACTTAGAGAGCGTACCGGACGTGACATCGACTTTACCTTCCATCTCGAAGTGCTCGGCCGTGCCGCGTCCGGTCCGGCCAAGGACCCCGGTTGCGTGAGCGTCATCCACCATCAGCCGGCAGTCGTAGGCTTCGGCCAGCCGGCGGAGACCGGGCAGGTCGCAGATGTCGCCTTCCATCGAGAACACGCCGTCGGTGACAATCAGCCTGGCGGCCCGAGCCGGCGTCTCCTTGAGCTTCGCTTCGAGGTCGGCCACGTCGTTGTGGCGGTAGACCGTGGTGGTGGCCTCGGACCGGCGGCAGCCGTCGATGATTGAGGCGTGGTTCAGCTCGTCGGAGAAGATGTAGTCGTTCGCGCCGGCCAGAGTGCTGACGGTCGCTGAAAGGGCCATGAAACCGGTGGAGAACGTGACCACTGCTTCGACGCCCTTGAACTTGGCCAGCGCCTGCTCCATCTCGATGTGGAGCGGCGTGGTTCCGGTCAGCAGCCTGGAGCCGGCCGTGCCGGTGCCGTATTCCGCGATGGCGGCTGCGGCCGCGGCTTTCACCTTCGGGTGTTCGGTCAGGCCGAGGTAGTTGTTCGAGCCCAGGTTGATGAGTTCCCGGCCTTCGCGAGTCGTGAGCGGTGCCGCAGCCGGCGTGATGGCGCGCGAGTAGAAGAAGCGGTTGCGGGCCCGGGCGGCCTGGAGTTCGAGGTCAAACTGACGGCACTTGTCGAAAAGGTCCAATACGCCTCCGTTTACGGCTTGCCGACCATGCGCTGGATTATAGCCCTGACCCATGACAAGGCAAGGAATGGAATGGGCTCGGGTTGCAGGTGGCAGATGGCGCTAAATGCCCAATGCGGAAGGTCTTGACACTGGGATTGTCGCGTCTAGAATTACTTGGCCACCAATAGGGTGGCAGTGCATGACAACGGCAACAAGCAGATCGCTGCGCAACCACAAAGTGAAAGACAATCGCAGCACAATGACAGACAGACAGTCCATGGTCCAGGAGCCATGAACACAAGGAGGAAGATGTGAGGAAGCTGATCGCTGCCGCGGCCATACTAGCCGTGGTGTTCGTCCTCGGATGCCAGGACACCCAGAAGGTGACCGAGCTCCAGGGACAGGTTGACAAGCTGACGCAGCAGATAACCGAGATGGAAACCCAGGTTCTCGTGAAGCTGACCGCCGAGCGCGACTCGCTGGCGAAGCTCGTGGCCGAATACCAGGCCAAGACGCCGGCCGCCAAGGGCGGCACGAAGACGCCGACGACTAAGCCCCCGACCGGTGCCAAACCACCTAAGGTCGGCCGCTAACCGAAAGGAATAGGACCACATGAAGAGACTACTTTCAATTGCCGCTGTCTGCGTCATGGCGGTTACCGCACTGGTACTTGTGCAGTGCGACACTATCGCCGGTGGGGCGCCGTCAGGCGTGACGCTTGCGGCTGCAACCGACAGCACGGTCACGGTCAGCTGGAACGCGCCCACCGAGGGATCACCGGACAAGTACTATGTCGCGTTCATGGCGACCGACGCTTCCGCGTACACCAACTTCGACACCGTGACCAGTACGACTGTGGAACACTACCCGGCCGGCAAGACGGGCAAGTATATGGTCACTGCGGTTTTCGGCAGCGAGACCTATGACGCTGCTAACACGCCGACCAGCGCGCCGATCCATACAGCTGCCACTGCCGTGTCCGAACTCAACGCGACCGGCAGTTCCGGCTACGGATGGGGCCGAACCGGCGGCGACGGTGGTACGTTCAGCATGGCCAGTGCCGCTAACGCAGCAAGCGTTGACTTCTACGTCTCGGACTGGGCGGCGACCTCCAACGGCGACCCCTACTATCTGATTAGTCCGGATCTCGGGCCGACCGACCCGGGCAACGTCGTACCGACTGGCAGCTGGCGTCTCAACGGTCTTGCTGGGCCAGTTACGGAGCAGGGCCCGCTGCCCGCGCATGTGACCGGCAACTACTTCTCGCAACAGGAGCTAACCCAGTACCCGTTCTTCTGTGCGGTCTACACGGCGGACGGTTACTTCGGGCTGGTGACGGTCACCGACTACAACGCGAGTGCAGGTACCGTCAAGGTCGAGGGGTGGTTCCAGACCATCAAGGGTCTGCGTCTGATTCAGCACTAAGAGCAGATTACTGCTTCGAGCCCCGGCTTAGGCCGGGGCTCGGCTTCTCCGGGGGCCTCGGCCCCCCGGTTCCCTTTAAACTCGTTCCCGACCTCAAGCCGATACCGGCTCCCGATCGCCCGGGCATGACGCGGAACCATCAAGACACCGGAGACGCCAAGCATACAGCAGCAGTCGGTGCCGGGCCGCTCCGTGTCCCTATGTCCTGGTCGGGAACCCCACCCGGGATTCCCCGGCCGAACCGCAGCACTTGAACTGTGGATAACACGGGTTATATTGTTGCCATGAAACCCGGCGGCACGGCTCTGACTGGATGCGTCAGGTGGATAGCGCCAGTAGCGCGTCATCCCTGCAGTAAGGTCAGTAGGCCACCGCACGTTCGTATCGTAGAATTAGAAAGGACCTGACCCTCGAAGGAGATGAAGATGATGAAGAGAACGCTGATAGGTGCCCTCGCAGTTGCGTTGGCTCTCATCGGCACGGGGTGCGATTCCACCACCTCGTCCGGCGACCTGGATGCACCTTACGTCACGACCGCAGCCGTCAATGACGGCGGGACGCTCCGGCTGACCTGGTGGACCGACGCGGGAGCAAGCACCTACGAGATCAAGACGGACCAT
>CAZSUX010000268.1:0-2821 GCA_964610135.1 uncultured bacterium
CGACCATCTGCCAGAGCCAGAAATTCGACCCCGCCGAGTTCGAGATTCACAATACCTCTTCGCAGGCCGAGTCGATTCAACAGGCCATCTCGGACGTAGCCAGGAATGGCGACTTCCTGATGAAGGGTCAGATCGACACCGCGACTTTCCTGCACGGCGTGCTCGATGAAGGACTGGGTCTGCGCGGCGATCGGATACTGAGCCACGTCGCCCTGCTCGAGCTGCCGACCTACAGAAAGGTGCTGTTTGTCACCGACGGCGGCATCAATGCCGAGCTGGACCTGCGGCGCAAGATAGACATCGTGCGCAACGCCATCGGGCTGGCGCGTCTACTGGGAATCGCCCGGCCCCGGGTGGCGCTGCTGTCGGCGGTGGAGAAGATAACGCTGGGCATAGCCGACACGCTTGACTGGGCGATTGTGACGAAGATGGGGGAGCAGGGTGAGTTTGGTGAGGCCGTGGTCGAAGGGCCGCTTGCCCTCGACATCGCGTTCTCGCCCGAGGCGGCGAAGATAAAGCGGGTCGCGAGCGAAGTGTCAGGGAACGTAGACATACTTGTGGTTCCGTCGCTCGCGACCGGCAACATCCTGGCCAAGGGACTCCAGTACCTGGGCGGGGCAAAAGGTGCAGGTATTGTCATCGGCGCGAAGAAGCCGATTGTGATGCTGTCGCGAGCCGATTCGCCGGAGACGAAGCTGTACTCGCTGGCCCTTGGTAACCTCGCGTCCTGATAGAAATCCGAATATCGAAGTCCGAATTCTCCTCACTCGGTCTTTCTCTTCTGAGAGGATAGGGAGAGCGAAGCGAGGGTGAGGAGGGGAAAGGCGGTGAACCGTGAACAATGAACGGAAAGCGATTCTGACTGACAAAGCGCCGAAGCCGATTGGGCCGTACAGCCAGGCGGTGCAATACGGCAACCTGGTTTTCACGTCCGGGCAGATACCGATTGACCCGGCAACCGGCGAGCTCGTGACCGGCGACATCGTGAAAGAGACCGAGCAGGTCTTTGCGAACCTTGCCGCAGTCCTGGCCGCTGCGGGAACCGAACTCGGACGGGCAGTGAAGACCACAGTGTTCCTGACCGACATGAGTCTATTCGCAAAGGTCAACGAAGTGTACGCGCGCCATTTCCGCGAGCCGTTTCCGGCCCGCTCAACCATACAGGTCGCTGCTCTGCCCAAGGGCGTCTCGATCGAAATCGAGGTCGTAGCTGAAGTCTAGTCTGCTGCTCGCGTTGACGTTCGCCGTCGCTGCCGGCATGTCCACCGCGGACATCACCCGGGCACGCGACTTCGGCTACCGGCAGCAACATGATTCCGCGCTCGCGATTACCTCCGTGGCGATCGCCCGCGACTCGACCGACCCGGCCGGATACTACTGGCAGGCAGCCATCCTCCAGCTTTTCATCAACGATGCGGGACGAGGTGGGCTGGCAGACTCTTTCTTCGCGCTCAGCGACCGGGCCGTCGCCTTGTGTCAGCAAAGGCTCGCCCAGGACCCCAATGACGCGCAAGCCCATTTCTACTTCGGAATGACCCAAATGAACCGGGCGAGCTTTCTTGGCTGGCAGCAGCGGTCTCTGAGCGCGTTCAGTGCATCCCAAAGTGTCGTCCCGCACCTGAGTGCGGCGCTGAAGCGTGATTCGAGCCTGACTGAGGCGCGGCTGGGATTGGGCATGATGGACTATTTCATGGCCATGTCCAGCCGGTACACCCTGGGTCTGCGGCTGATGGGCTCGCGCGAAAGGGCATATGCCGCAATCAAGCCGCTGGCCGACGGCAACGGGGAGCTCAAGGCACCTGCCCAGATGATGATTGCCTACATGCTCAAGGAGGACGGCGACTACGATGCCGCCCTTGGCTACTGCGGGCGGCTGCTGGCCACCTACCCGGGCAACCGGAGCGCCCTGCGTTTCATGCGCGACGTCCTGTTTCAGGCCGGGCGACATGCCGAAGCCGTGCAGGTGGGGGCCGGACTCGACTCGGTGCTCCCCAAGGTCTTTGCCGACAACAAATACTGCATGGCCGAGAACTGGATCGTCTGCGGCAAGGCCTATGCCCAGATGGGGCAGAAGGAAGAGGCCCGGAAGCGGTTCGACCGGGTCATCGCCTGGGAGCCGTACCAGGCCGACGTGCCCTGGCTCTCGCACTACGTGCGCGAAGCGAAGCAGTGGCTGAAGAAACTCTGAGGAACTGACGATTGCCGAGTTGCGAATGTCGAATGTCGGGCGAGAATCGCCAGCCGTCAATGCTGGTCACTACCTCAGCAGAATCGACAGTCGTCAATTGACAGTCGCCAATTCTGCAGGTTGCTCCGCGGTCGTACTCGGGGTCGGCAACCGGCTGCGCGGCGACGATGCGGTCGGGTGCATCGTCTGCGATGAAATCAGCAAGGAAAGGACTCCAGGATTCCAGGATTGGCCGCAGCGGCCCCTGTCGGACAGTGCAAGGGGTCCAGTGCCAGACTCTGGAATCCTCAACCTCTCGACCCCTCGCCTCCTTTCCCCTGGCGGTTCTTCTCTAGGTGACTCTGTTGTTGTCTTCGACAGCGGTAGTACACCGGAGAACTACATCCAGCCGGTCGCAGACCGGAACCCGACGCGAATCCTCGTGATTGACTGCTGCGACTACGGAGCGAAGCCCGGAGAATTCCGTCTATTCAGTCGACCGGAGATTGAGCAGCTATCCTACGGTCTGCTCTCGACCCACACGCTGCCGCTGACCCTGACCATCGAGATGCTGTCGCTGCAGACCCAGGCGAGAATCGAGCTGCTCGGCATCCAGCCGGAGCGGATTGAGTTCGGGACCGAGCTATCGCCTGC
>CAZSUX010000268.1:2831-4256 GCA_964610135.1 uncultured bacterium
GGCAGCTTTGCCCGCGCTGGTCCAGTTCATCCGCGACTGGGCGCACCAGTCCCAGCCCGCCTAGCCGGTTTGACCGGCTCCGATACCTGCAACCTGCATGCTGGATTCTGGGAACTCGCCGCCTTTGGCGGCGGCTACTTCGCCTGGATGTTCACGTTGCCGTTTTCGCTTCGGAGCGTGACTGCCGCCGTACCGGCGCCGATGATGCCGACCTTGTGCTTTGCCTCGTTTGTCGAGTAGTTCACGCTGGAGAAGCCCTCGACGTTGGCCTTGCCGTTGCTGGTCGTGATATCGAAGGCGACCGACGCATCGGCCGGCAGATAGATGGTCACCTGCCCGTTGGCGGAGTGCAGAGCGGCGGTCCCGCCCATGCTCAACGCCGCGACATCGCAGTCGATCGCGCCGTTTGTGGCCTCGACGCTGATGCTGCCGGAGTGAGCGGTCGTCGTGACCGCGCCGTTGGTGGCGACGATGACCGCGGAGCCGGACATGCTATCGAGGTCGACCACGCCGTTCGTGGCCTCGAGGTGGAGCTCGGTCGCGGCCGGGACAGCTACTTCGTACTTCGTGCTGTAGCTGCGGTTGTTCGGCAGCGGTACCTTGCCCCACAGGTAGAGCGTCGAGCCGGAGAGCGAGTCGCCGGTTGTGATGTCGGCCAGATGGCTCTCGGCGTCGGCCTGCGAAGTGCCTTTACAGCTTTTCGTGACGGTAACTGAGAGGACCGAGTCTCTGCCCGCGCGGACCGAGATTGCACCGTTGTCGGCCCGGATGTCGATCTGCGTGATGCCCACGGCAGGCCCGGTCTTTGTCTCGGGCAGTTCGGCCGGGAAGTTGTAGACAGTGCACCCGGCCACACACAACGTACCGAGCAGGAGCAAGATCAGGTATCGGTTCACAGTTCCTCCGTTGGTTTGCGGACGCCACGCTCAGTTTAGGTCAAGGTCACCGCCAGTCAAGGAACGAGCGACCGCACGGCCATCTACCGCGAGCCGTCATCCGCGAAGCCGCGGGACGGCCTGCATTCGTGCGGTAGGATGGAGTTACGCGAGGCGCGGCGGGGAGGGGTTTCGGACGGCACCCTGGGGCTGAGAAGCGTGTCACGGCTTGACGGATGCAAGGGGGGGGGTAGATATGTTCTGCCTCTGTCGCGGGGTTCCGGCGGACTTCCGCGCGGGCAATTGCCGTCATTGACTCGCCAGACAGCCCCTCCTAGAATGAAGGTGACTCGGGGCGGGGCACGGCAGACACAAGGGCCTGCCGGTCAAGATGCCCCGACGCCGATTAGCGCAAGTTCTGATACATGAGGAGGCAGTGCTTGTCAATCGGTAATGTCCGCAGTTTGTTAGGACGGATCTCAACTTCGCACCGCCGGGCCGCGAAGGCCAAGGCACTTCTGTGCGCAGTGGTGCTAAGTGTCGGCGTGAG
>CAZSUX010000269.1:0-2761 GCA_964610135.1 uncultured bacterium
ATGTTCGAGCCGTCGCGTGCCTCGTCGGGCGCAGTCCGGCCGTTGACCCGGCGCGGAGACGTTCCCCCGGGGTCATCGGGCTTGGCACAGAGACGCCGGGAAGGTTTCTGATGCCCGACTTCTACGTCAGAACCAAGACTGCCCGGCTCTATGATTCTGCCGGCGGCGAGGGTTACAACATGGTGATGATCCACGGCGACGAGGTGTTGGTTTCCACGACCCCGGACTTCTCTTCGGGCCAGCGCATCGCCGCGGAGTTCCGCGGCCGACACGGCTTCGTGAAGCAGAACCAGTTGAAGCAGGAACGCGACCTGGAGGTTTACTTCATCGACGTCGGCCAGGGCGACGCCACGTTCGTCGTCACACCGGACCGGAAGAAGATCCTGGTGGATGGCGGGATCGATAACCGGGCTCTCGGCTTTCTCGCCTGGCTCTACCGCCTGGACCAACCCGGGAACTCGGTCGACATCGACCTGCTCGTCCTGAGCCATGCCGACAGCGACCACCTGAGGGGACTCAATGCCATCGTCGAGCATCCGGCCGTCCATGTGAAGCAGATCATCCACAGCGGCATCGCGACGTTCCGGGAGGGCGCCCGGGCAACCACGCTGGGCGACCTTGACGCGACCGGGACGTTCCTCGTGACCCGACACGACCGGATGGCTGACCTTGCTCCATCGGAGCTGTCGGTTGAGTTCAGCGCCTGGCGGAACGCGGTGGTGAACGAGAACTGCGACTACCGGGCGGTGAGCGCGGCCGACGCAACCTGGGACCTCGACGACAGCGACGTCCGAATTGAGGTGCTGGGCCCGCACCTGGAGCCGACTCCGGACGGCGGCTCGGGGTTTCGCTGGTTCGATACCAAGTCCCAGACTATCAACGGACATTCGGTGGTGCTCCGCCTGACCTACCGGGATGTGGCGTTGATGTTGCCGGGGGACATCAACATTCCTGGGTCCAGGCACCTGCTTTCGGTCCCGGCAATCGCCGCCAGGCTGAGCGCCCAGGTTCTCAAAGCCCCCCACCATGGCAGCCACGAGTACTGCGCGCAGTTTCTGGAGGCCGTTCGCCCTCAGGTGTCGGTGGTCTCCTCGGGGGACGACCCCGACCACGGACATCCCCGGGCCAACTTCCTGGCAGCCGTGGGACGGAATTCACGCTCGCCGGAACCGTTGCTGTTCGCGACCGAGATCGCCGCGACGTTCGTTGAGGCCGGCGACGGGCTTCCTCCCGGCGCGCCAGGCGACCTGGCCGAACTCGACTTCTCCGACTCCGCGTACAACGTCGTGGCCCGCAAGCTCTTCAAGCAGCGCCTTCCCGGCATGATCAACGTCCGCACGGACGGGCACGGCCTGTTCGCCGCCCGTCGGGTCAACGCCTCCTACAAGTGGGAGGCATACGGCCCGCACCGGGCCGCGCCGCATCCCGTCTAGCCATTGCTCATCGCGGGGCAAGAGGCCGGGTCGAATCCTGGCGCGTACGTCTCCACTACCGTCAGCCGCGGTCGCCGTCGGACGGCGGAGTTGGTCAGTTAGCAGATAGCCGCGGCCGTAGGCCGCGAGTCTGCAGCCAATCCATTCCAGATTCAAGATTGTAGATTGCAGATTCGCGAGCAAAGCGACTCAGAGCCCTTCTGCAGTTGGCAGCATCAAAGTCCGGTCACTCGGCCCCGTCTCCATTCAAGATCGTGGATTCCGGATTGGAGGTTGAAGCTTGCGCTCGGACGCAGGCCGTCAGCCGCACACCGGGCACGGGTTGCTGCCCTGTGTCAATTCACAGCGGAAGCAACGGAGCGTGCCGTGGTGACGGTATCCGGCCTTTCCGAGCTGTACGTGGAACGGGAGGTTCTCGGAGTCGGTCTCAGCCACGACCGTCTTGAACCCCTTCTCCTGCAGCAGCGCCGTCCCTTTCACGAGCAGGTCGAACCCGTAGCCCAAGCCGCGCAGTTCCGGGACCACGCCGATGTAGTTGATGGTGCCCTCTTTGTCGTCGAGCCGTTGTGGCACGACCAGGCCGCAGAGCCTTCCGTCGGCAAGATAGCCGAGCAGCCAATCGGCCGGCTCGAACTTCGCTTCCTTGAGAATCCGCATGTACCAACGCGCCGCCTCCGCTGCACCGCATTTCCTGACCCGGGCCCGGTCCTCGCGGTCGAGCGTGCCGACGGTGACCCGGCCGACCGCCCGCTCGAACTCGTCCTCGCCGACGTCGGACATGGGCCGGAACTGAAGCCTCACCTGCATCGTAACGAGGGCCCCGGAGTCATGCCAGACGTAGCGCTTCTTCTCCTGGCTCTGCTTGAACCCAACCACCTCGATGAGTGCTTGATAGAGCGCCGGGTCCGGATCGTAGATGTCGTAGATGGCATACTCGATTCCGGTCACGCCCTTCTCCTTCAGCTGGGCCAGTGCCGTGTCCAGCAGGGCCCTGCCGGTCTCGAAGAAGTTAACCGAGGTGTCAATGTGTGTCCCGAACATCGCGAGCTCAGTGGACGATGAGCGGCGGTGGAAGAACACGCGCCCGACCGGCTTGCCGTCCTCCTCGGCAACGAAGCACAGGTCCGGCGAGCTCCCGCCCTCCTTCCAGATACCCCTGACCACGTTGGCCAGCCAGCCGGTCCCTCCCAGCCCGCAGCATGCTTCCAGCTCTTCAGGTTTGATCGCCCGCACGGTCATTACCAAGCATAGACCAGACACCCGCTCTGTCAACGCCCGACCTGTGACCAAGAACCGAAATAGGATCAACCACTGAGGCCACAGAGAGC
>CAZSUX010000269.1:2861-4207 GCA_964610135.1 uncultured bacterium
GAGCGCGCAAAACCCGACCCGCGTCGGCTTGACATCCCGGCACGCCCGGCGTATGCTTTGGCCGCAATGTTCAACCCGTTCTTCCTCGGGGTTGTGTCGTGTGGCTTTGCCGGAGTGCGAACGACTCGGTGACGACGGCTGACCGGATACTGCCCGACCTCGTAATCGGCGACCTCGTTATCAACCCGCCCATTATCCAGGGCGGGATGGGTGTAAGGGTGTCGGCGTCGCGGCTGGTTTCGGCCGTCTCGAGCGAAGGAGCGCTGGGGATCATCGCCACGGTGGGACTGGGCGAGGAACTGCGCGACATGACGCCCGACTACCCGGTGCGCGCGGAACTCGGCCTCCGCGAGGCGATCCAGAATACAAAGAAGCACACGAGCAATCCATTCGGGGTGAACGTCATGTGTGCCCTGACCAATTACGACAACCTGGTCCAGGTTTCCGTCGCCGAGGGCGTGGCCGCAATCATCTCCGGCGCCGGCCTGCCGCTGAGGCTGCCCGGGCTCGTATCGGACCGGCACGTCAAGCTAATACCCATCGTATCTTCCGCCCGTGCGGCCGCCCTCATGTGCAAGACGTGGCAGAAGCGGTTCAGTCGCCTGCCGGACGCGCTCGTGGTCGAAGGACCGCTGGCCGGGGGGCACCTCGGCTTCTCGTTCGACCAGGTCGCGGACACGGAGGCGTTTCGGTTGGAGCGACTGATCCTCGAAGTGATTGAAGTGGCCCGCCAGTACGGCGGCATCCCGGTCGTGGCCGCGGGCGGCGTCTACGACGGCATCGACATCGCCAGGTTCCTCCGGATGGGCGCAGCCGGGGTCCAGATGGCAACGAGGTTCGTCTGCACCCACGAGTGCGACGCCTCCGACGCGTACAAGCAGGCCTTCATCAAGTGTCGGAAAGAGGACATCGTCGTCATCCACAGCCCGGTTGGAATGCCGGCCCGGGTGATCAAGAACGACTTCGTGGAGCGCCACCTCAGGGGCGAGAAGGTCACCTTCGGCTGCCCCTATCACTGTCTCCTGACCTGCGAGCCGGCGGTGGCCGGGTACTGCATCGCCCAGGCTCTGCTCGCAAGCTACCGTGGCCAGATGGATAAGGGATACGCAATGTGCGGAGCCAACGCCTGGCGCTGCAGCAAGATTGTCTCGGTCCACGAGCTGGTACAGGAACTCGTCCAGGAGACGGCCGCTGCCCTTCGCGACCAGCCGCTCAGCCACAACTAGCCACCAGTCTGTCCCTAGTCCCTAGTCCCTAGTCCCTAGTCCTTAGTCCTTGGTCCTTGGTCCCCTGGTCCCACGTCCCGGACCCCTCTCCCCCAGCCCCCTGCCCCCGACCGCTGCTGA
>CAZSUX010000270.1:0-4178 GCA_964610135.1 uncultured bacterium
GATCGTCGCGGCCCTGGTCACCGGCCATTCCGCTCTCCTCCTCATCGCCCTGCGCCAGTTCCTGGTACTGACCCAGACCTTCTACCATTCGCGTCGGTTCGCCGGTGTCATTAGCGAAATCCGACGCCGGCCGATCCAACTGCTGGCGATCAGCTTCTTGCTGATGATTTCACTTGGAACCGTCCTGCTGACCCTGCCCGCCGCGACCGCCGACGGCCGGGGCACGCCGGTAGTCGACGCCCTCTTCACTTCAACCTCGGCGGTCTGCGTCACCGGCCTCATAGTCCGCGACACCCAGTTCTACTTCTCGCGCTTCGGCCAGTGGATAATCCTCGTCCTCGTCCAGCTCGGCGGCCTGGGCATCATGACCTTCTCGGCCAGCGTCATCGCCCTGCTCGGCGGCAAGCTCGGCGTATACGGCCGCCAGACGATGGGCGAGGTGATGGAGGATTCGCGCGACATCGACATTGCCCACAGCCTCCGCTATATCCTGCTCTTCACTCTCCTCGCCGAGGCCTTCGGCTTCGTGGTCCTTTTCGTCCACTGGCTGGGCCGGGCCGCGCGCCCGTTCGACGCGCTCTTCAACGCGCTCTTCCACTCGGTCTCCGCCTTCTGCAACGCCGGATTCTCCGTCTTCTCAACCAACCTCGCCGCCTTCCCCACCGACCCCATTGTCAACCTGACCATCATCGGCCTCGTCGTCCTCGGCGGCCTCGGGTTCAGCGTTGTCCACGAAGTGTTCAACCGCCAGAACCTGCGGGCGTGGTTTTCGCGAATATCCCGGCGTGCGTCCGAACCGGCGCCCCGGCTCTCGGTCCACGCCGTCCTCGTCCTCCGCACCAGCGCGCTGCTGCTGCTCGCCGGGGCGGTCTTCTTCTTCTTCTTCGAATACGAAAACGCGCTCGGTCAACTGCCGCTTGGCGGCAAGCTGCTCGCCGCGCTGTTCCAGTCGGTCACGCCGCGCACGGCCGGGTTCAATACCGTGCCCTTCGACAGCCTGAAACCGATAACCATGTTCATCTTCATCATCCTGATGTTCATCGGCGCCTCGCCCGGCGGCACCGGCGGCGGCGTCAAGACCAGCACGGTCGCCGTCCTCTTCCTCACCCTGCGCAACCTCGTGGTCGCCCGCTCCGACGTCGAAGTCAGGAACCGCTCCATCCCCCGCGACACGGTCTACCGGGCCACGGCCATCTTCATCGGCGCCGGTGCGATCCTCGCGCTCGTCTTCGGCGTGCTGCTCGTCTCCGAGCAGCTCCCGTTTCTCAACCTGCTCTTCGAGGCGGTCTCGGCCTTCGGCACGGTCGGGCTTTCGACCGGCGTCACACCGCTCTTGAGCATCCCCGGCAAGCTCAGTATCATTCTGCTGATGTACGTTGGGCGTCTCGGCCCCCTGACCCTGGCCCTGGCGATGCGCGGGCGGCTCTCCCGGCTGCCTGTGCAGTACCCGCAGGCGCGCGTCATCGTCGGCTAAAGGAGGAAAAAGATGAAGCAGTTCGCAGTTATCGGCCTCGGCACCTTCGGCCAGCGCGTGGCCCGCACCCTGATGCAGAAGGGCTCGGAAGTCGTGGCGGTCGACAAGGACGCGGCCAAAGTCGAGGCGCTCAAGGACGACGTCACCCGCGCCATCTGCCTCGACGCCACCGACGAAGATACCCTGGCCCACTCGGGCGTACTCGACCTCGATGCCGTGGTCGTCGCCATGGGCGAGCACATGGAGGAAGCGATTCTGATCACGGCGCTGCTCAAGCGTCTGGGCGCCGGCTACATCGTCGCCCGTGCCGCCTCCGAACTCTACGCCCAGATTCTCCGTGACGTCGGCGCCGACCGCACCGTGCTCATCGAGGAACAGATGGCCGACCAGGTCGCCAAGACCATGGTCGCCCCCGATATCATCGACCAGCTCCAGCTTTCGACCGGCCACTCGCTGGTCGAAATGAAGCCCCTGCGCGACATGGTCGGCAAGAAACTGGGCGAACTCGACGTCCGGCGCAAGTACCAGATCAACATCATCGCCATCAAGAAACGCGTCCCGGTCATCAACGAAGACGGCGAATCGGTCTTTGACGAGAAGACCAACGACGTGCCCGGGCCCGATGACCGAATCGAGGCCGGGGACGTGCTCGTGGTCGTCGGCGCGGACGCGGAACTCGAGCGGTTCGCCCAGGGCAAGTAGGGATTTTGGCCAGACGGCGTGCAACGGTACGGCGGGGCCCGGGCCGAATCCAGACCCGGATCGCCCTGAGCATGCTCCTTTCATCGGCCCTGGTCGCACCGGTCATCATTCTCTCGCTCTTCTACATCGGACAGATGAACCGCGTCCTCGGCCGAGTCATCAACGTCGACCTCGAACTGACCCGGCTTGGCGACCGCATCACCCTCGCCTTTCTCGACGCCCGGCGCGAGGAAAAGAACTTCTTGCTCTACTGCGATACCGCTTGCCTCACGAGCGCGCACACCGGCGCCGACCGGGTCACGGCCCTCTGCTCCGAGGGACGAGCGCTCGACCCCACGCTCACGCCGGTGTTCGATTCCATTGCCGGCGACATCGCCATCTACCGCATGCAGCTCGACACGATGGCGGTGCTGCTCGACACCGCGGCCAGCACCTACCCGCAGGGCCTAGCCCGCCTGCGCGCCGAACACCAGCGCCTGCTTGAGCTGGCAGCGGCAACCGCCGACACCGTCCGCCGTGACTCGGCCCTCGCCGCCGCCGATCGACTCGCCACCCGCACCGAAGTCCCCGTCCGCGGACTGCTCGGTCGCCTGCTCAACGAGCAGATAAAGGCGACCGAAGACCGAGTGACCGCCCATGCGGCCTCCATCGGTGCATACGCCACCGACCGCACGCGCGAAAACCAGCTCCGGGCGCAACGGCTCTCGACCTGGGGCCAGCGCAACATCGCCACGGCGCTTGTGCTGGTGATCGTCGGGCTCCTCTGGATAGTCATCAGCCTGCCCCGGCGTCTGGTGCTCCCGCTGAAACGCATCTCCAACGCACTCGGCCGGGCCGAGCGGGGCGAACTCGACGTCCACGTCACGGTCCACGGCCGGGACGAACTCGACCAGCTTGCCCGTCAGTTCAACCGGGTTTTCGCCCGGATCCGCGAAGTCGACGGCCGCAAAACCAACCACATCCAGCTCCTCGAGCGTCGTTTCAAACTGCTCGCCGCCGACATCGCCGAAGGCGTGCTCGTCTTCGACCATACCCCCAACCTCGTTTTCGCCAACTCGGCCGTGGAACCCCTGCTCGGCCAACCGATTTCCGAATCCCGCGGCCACCCGCTGGCCGAGTTCCCCAATCTCGAGTTTCTCCGCGGCCCGGTTGAAGATACGCTCTCCGGTTCCGGCGGCCACCAGGAATGCGACATCCTCCCCGGCCTGCCCTCCTCCGCCGTCTGCATCGAAGCCCTGCGCGACAACACCGGCTCCGTCGTCGCCGCCATCATCGTCATCACCAACCCACCGGCACCGGAACCAGCGCCACCGGAACCCACCGACGCGCCGGCCGAGTCCCCGACCGTTCAACCCCCGCCATCGTCTCCGGCGGCTGACGTCGACCCGAACCAACCCACCACGTAGCCGGCTGCGGACCGCAACGCGAAAGGCCGCGCCCTTACCGGCACGGCCCTCAAGACCAATCGCCGTCCGCTGCCTCGCCAATGCCCAACGGCCGGTCACCGCTATCTCCAGCTCGTGCCCAATCCCGCAGCCTGCAGAACGGGCGGGGTATGGCAGCAAGACCGCCCGCTCTGCCTGACCACGGAAAGCGGGGACTGCACCGCGCCTGGTTCCACGATGGCAATCCGTGGGACTACCCCTGCTTTCCGCCCCTCGATCCGACGTTACCATCGGCACCGGCACGTTGAAGACGTCGGTGCGGATTGTTCGGACTTCGTGCTCCGCGCGGTTCTACTTCGCGAAGTACATCCCATTATTCGTCAGGAAGTACCGGCAAAGGTACCCTCAACTGCGTAGTCCACTGCATCGGCAACTGCGTCGGTGACCGAATCCTGCACTGGATCTCAACCAGAATCTCAACCTCAACCCGTCACTGGACCGCGCAATGCTCGCGGCATTGCTCGAGGCAATGTGCCAGAAAACGCTCACGTCATTGCTCGGCTCAATGCTCGGCTCAATGCACCGGTCATTGCGTGCTCCAATGCGTCCCGCATTGC
>CAZSUX010000271.1:0-4146 GCA_964610135.1 uncultured bacterium
CTGACCGACGCGTTCAAGGTTGGCGAAGACCTGAAGACCGCGGTCAAAGGCGCGGAAAAGGCATCGCAGGCCATTGCGACTGCGGCACGGAAACTGCTCGTCGTGTACGACGAGCTTGGCCGACCCTAGGCGAGTAAGGAAACGATGAACTTCATCCGCTTTGCCCTCAAGAATCTCTTCGCCCACAAGACTCGCACGATACTGACGCTGGGAAGCATGACCGTGGCCGTGGCGGTGCTCTTCACCCTCGTGTCGTTCAACCGCGGGTACGAAAGGGCGCTGAAGACTCAGCTTCAAGGCATGGGCATCCATATGATGGTCGTGCCGGTCGGGTGCCCGTACGAGGCGGCGTCGCTCATCCTCAAGGGCGGCAAGATTCCGAGCTACCTGCCGGCCGACGTGCTGAACCAGGTTCAGGCGATTACCGAGATTGACGTAGCCGCTCCGACGTTCATGAGCGCCATCGTTCGTCCCGACGAGGGCCGGACCGACATCTACGTCGGCATCGATTCAAGTACGCTGCGGCTGAAGAACTGGTGGAAGCTGAAGGGCAAGTTCCTCGAGAATCCGAACGACGTGATACTCGGCAATGACGTGAAACTGATTGAGCTTTCGAACATCGGCGACCAGGTCTACATGCCGGAGAAGGACATCACTCTCGACGTGGTCGGCGAGCTTGAGCAGACCGGCAACGAGGACGATGGCTTCTTCTACATTCCGCTCGCGACCGCGCAGGCGATGTTTGACCAGCCGGGCAAGCTGACCGGCATCTCAATCCGGCTGAAGAACCCGGACGACGCGCCGGTCGTGTCGGCGAGGCTCGCCACGATAAAGGGCGCGGAAGTGATTACCATGGGCGAGCTGCTGGGCACGATGATGACCCTGATGGGATCGGCCAAGTCGCTGCTGCTTTCCATCGTCATGATTATCATCATCATCTCGGCACTCGGTGTGTTGAACACCGTGCTGATGTCGGTGTTCGAGCGGACCCGAGAAATCGGCGTGATGCGCGCGACCGGCGCTTCTCAAGCCCACATCTTCGGGCTGGTCTGGCTTGAGACTCTGATGCTCTCGCTCCTGGGCGGAATCGGCGGGCTCGGGCTGGCCCTGGTCGGGGCGCGGGCGCTGGAGAGCGTGGTCAAGCGGTTCCTGCCGCTCGCGCCCAAAGGCAGTGTGGTTGCGCTGGAGCCGGGCAGTTTCCTCCTAATAATGGCGTTCGTGCTCGGCATCGCGGTGGTGGCGGGGTTCTACCCGGCGCTGCGGGCCGCAAGGGCAAAGCCGATTGAGGCACTAAGAAGTGAGTGAAATGGTAGTGGTCAAGTGGTCCAGTGGTCAAGTGTCCGGAACGCCGGTTCCGGTCCGGCTCCTCACTAGGTCACTAGATCACTGGATCACTGGAGCACTTTTCTCATGATCTGGTTTACGCTCGCATTCAAGAACCTGATTCGACGCAAGACGCGTTCCATCCTGACCGTCCTCGGCGTGGCAATTGCTATCGCCGTGCTCTATTCCCTGTTCCAGTTCCAGCAGGGCTACCAGTCCCGGCTCAAGGGCGAGCTCGGCGCGATGGGCGCGCACGTGATGGTCGTGCCCAAGGGCTGCCCCTACGAAGCCGCGACGATTGCGCTCCACGGCGGCAAGTGGCCGCGTTACATGGACGAGAGCCAGCTTGAGAAGGTGAAGGCGAACCCGGGCGTGGCTGATGCCGCGGGCGTGATTATGGACGCGGTCTTCGCCCCGGGCAACAAGAACGTCATCCTGCTCGGGATTGACGAAGACTATATGAAGCTCCGGCCGGCGTGGCGCATCAACGGCCACTGGTTTGACTCGGATTCAAGCGTGATTTTGGGTTCGACGTCGGCCCAGGAAGCTGGGCTGAAGCCCGGGGATTTCTGGACGGTGCCGGAGAAGAACGTCCGGCTGCACGTGGTCGGCGTGCTCAGCCGCACCAACACCCAGGACGACGGGTTCGTGTTTGTGCCGCGCAAGACCCTGCAGAAGATCTCCGGGCTTGAAGGCAAGCTCGTGCTGATACTCATCAAGGCGAAGCACGTAGACCAGACCGACGAACTGGTCGCTTCGCTCAAGGCGGACGAGGTAGACATGAACGTCTTCCCGCTGTCGGAACTGCTCGGCACCATCGGCGCGCTGATGGCCAGCACCAAAGTGTTCGTTTCCGCCATCATCCTGATTGCGGTCATCCTCGGCGGGGTCGGCGTGCTGAATACCGTGCTGATGGCGGTATTCGAGCGGACGCGCGAAATCGGCATGATGAAGGCGATGGGCGGGTCACGAAGCGACGTGTTCAAGCTGGTCTGGGCCGAGACGATACTGACAACCGTGCTCGGCGGTGTGGCCGGTGTGCTTGTCGCGCTGGTTTCCTCGCGCCTGGTCGAAGCACTCATCCGGGGCATGATTCCGTACGCACCCAAAGGGTCGCTCATCGGGTTCTCGCTCCCAACGATGCTGATGTGCGTCGTCCTGTCGCTCTTGCTCGGATTGGTCGCGGGGTTCTATCCTGCATTCCGGGCCGCCAGCGTGAAACCGGTAGAAGCGATAAAGGCGGAGTGAGCACCATGAGAATTGCATCAACCTGCGACATTAAGCCGGCGGTGGAGGCCAAGGGGCTGGTCCGTACCTACCGGCGCGGCGTAGAGAAGATACAGGCGCTCAAAGGCATTGACCTGAACATACAGTGCGGCGAGTTCGTTGGCGTTGTCGGGCATTCCGGAGCGGGCAAGACCACGCTGCTCAACCTCATCGGGCTGATGGACCGGGCGACCGAGGGTGGTCTGAGCGTGCTCGGACACGACACGGCCCGGCGTGGCGTGGGCTTCGACGCGCTCCGGCGCAAGAACATCGGGTTCGTATTCCAGGAGTTCTACCTGATGCCGACTTTGACGGCGCTCGAGAACGTGCTGCTGCCATCAATGTGGGGAGGCAGCGGCTCATTGAAGGCCCGGGCGCGGGAGCTGCTTGACCGCGTCGGGCTGAAGCAGCGCATGACCCACAAGCCTTCCGAGCTCTCCGGCGGCGAAATGCAGCGCGTGGCCGTGGCCCGTGCGCTCGTGAACAGTCCGAGACTGCTGCTGGCCGACGAACCTACCGGTAACCTCGATACATTAACCCGCGATGGCATCTTTACCCTCCTTCTGGCTCTGAACCGGGACTCCGGGCTGACGGTCATCGTGGCAACACACGACCTGAGCCTGGAGTCCCGGTTCTCGCGGGTCATTCGGCTGGAAGATGGAGCGATTAGAAATGACCAATGACCAAGTCACAATGACCAACGGGAAGTTACTCGAAGCGCGTGACCTGTGGCGGAGCTACCATCGGGGCAGCGAGACGATTCACGCGCTGGCCGGGCTGAATCTGTCCCTGGCGCCGGGCGAGATGGTATCGATTGTCGGCCGCAGCGGGTCGGGCAAGACCACACTGCTGAACCAAATCGGCTGCCTGGACCGGCCGTCGAAGGGAAGCCTGAAGATTGCCGGCACCGAGGTCACAGGACTTAAGGAGCAGGAGCTGGTTGGCTTCCGGCGCGACCACATCGGGTTTATATTTCAGCTCTTCTACCT
This sequence comes from uncultured bacterium, assembly GCA_964610135.1. GTDB lineage: Bacteria > Hydrothermota > Tepidihabitantia > Tepidihabitantales > Tepidihabitantaceae > UBA2258. The sequence goes on from CAZSUX010000271.1 coordinate 3,579, forward strand.
GATTCCGACGCTGACGGTTGAGGAGAACATCCGGCTGCCGCTCATCTTCGCCCGCAAGCATGACGCACTGTCCGACAGGGGCCTCCGGGGCCAACAGCGGGTCAGCGAGCTGATTGAGCGGGTGGGCTTGAGCAAGTCCCGCCGGGCGTTGCCGAAGCAGCTTGACGGCGGAGACATGCAGCGGGTCGCAATCGCGCGCGCCCTCGTCAACCGGCCGCGGATTCTGCTCGCCGACGAGCCGACCGGCCGGCTGGAGAAGAAGTCGCGCGGCGCGGTGCTGGAGATCTTCCAGGAACTGGCGCGGGACGGGCTTGGCATAATAATGGCAACCCACGACCCGGAGTTGGCGTTGGAAGCAGATAAGAAGATTGAGATCTCAGATGGCAGAGTAGTGAACGAGCAGTCGTACAGCAAAGAAACCAAGATACAACAGGAGTAGACATGAAGAAGTACATCGGATTGGGTCTGGCGCTGGTGGTCGCACTTTCGGCGGTTGCCGTAGTGGCCGGCTGCGGCGCGAAGACGGGCGGCACGGCAAAGTCCAACGCCTATGGGAAGGCCATCCCTG
>CAZSUX010000272.1:0-4090 GCA_964610135.1 uncultured bacterium
CGGGTAGACGAACTCGTACACACCCTCGGTCGGCACCAGCAATTCAGTGTAGGACATCTCGACGGTGATGTAATCGCCGGGCATGATGTTGGCGACGTTCATCTGGAACACGTTCGGCCGCTGCTGTTCCAGCAGCGACGCGGACTTGCCCTGCTGCTTCGCGACCTCGTACTCCTTCCGCGCCTGCTCCTTCTCTTTTATTCGCGCGACAATCGTCCGGTCCCCGATTGTCATCTTCATCGCGTAGACCGCGGCCCGGGTCGAGGCCGGGAAAGTGTAGATTGCCTCAATCGGCTTCTTGCCGTCGTTCTTGTAGACCTGGGTCACCACTACGTCGGCAATCACACCGGCGATACTCACGTCCGCTTTGGTAGAAAGGAGCGGCAACCGGTCCACGCTCGGGTCGTCGCTCTTGACCATGAAATAGGGCGAGAGTGTCTTGTCGGTGCGGGACATGACCGAATCCGCCGAGGATTCGGATCGTGTCCCAAACCGCGTCATCGGCTGGGCCTTTGCCAGCATCGGGACGAGCAGGACCGCCGCGAACAGCAAGCAGCTCAGTCTGCTTCTGACGGTCTGCCATTCGACATTCGGACTTCGTACTTCGGACTTTGTTGTGTTGGTCACTACTTACCTCCGCTCGAATATACCGGGGCCAAGGGCCGTCTATTCCGCACGGAGGATGATAGGCCGGCCGCGCGCTCGGTCAACCGGAGCGAAGTCTGGCAACTGCCCGAGCCGGACGGTATAATGCCATACCATGAAAGGAGCTGCGATGGCCACAGAATTCCTGAGGATTGACCCGTACACGTTGAAGGACAATGTCTTCAAGCTGATTGACAAGGACTGGATGCTCGTGACCGCGGGCACGCTTGAACGGTGGAACACGATGACCGCAAGCTGGGGCGGGCTGGGCGTGCTCTGGAACCGCCCGGTTTCGTTCGTCTTTGTCCGGCCCACGCGCTACACCTACGAGTTCATGGAAGAGCACGAGCGCTTCACGCTCTCATTCTTCACCAAGACGTACCGAAAGGCACTGGTTTTCTGCGGTTCTAAGTCGGGCCGCGACTATGACAAGGCGAAGGAGACCGGGCTGGAGCCGGTGTCGCCGTTCAAGGATACGGTGACGTTCCGGCAGGCCCGGTTCGTTCTCGTCTGCCGCAAGCTCTATACGACCGACATCGACCCGAAGCGGTTCCTTGACCAGAGAACCGACGTGCACTACCCCAAGAAAGACTACCACCGCGTGTACATCGGCGAGATCACGCGCTGCCTGGTGAAGCGGGCGAAATGAAGAGCTGGCACAATCGCCACCCGGACAAGGCGATTGCCGACCCGGCCGAGATCGGCCGCATCATTGCGAGCCAGAAGTTCCTGACGCTGGCCCTGTGTGCCGAGGACCAGCCCTACCTCGTGACGCTCAGCCACGCCTTTGATGCCGAGCGGAACTGCTTCTACTTCCACTGCGCTCCGACCGGCAGGAAACTCGACGTCATCCGCGCCAACCCGCGCGTCTACGGGCAGGTGCTGGAAGACTGCGGGTATGTCGCCGGCGAATGCGAACATCGCTACCGCACGGTCCAGTTCGAAGGTACGGCCGGGCTCGTCGCCGACCCGGAGGAGAAGCTCCGCGCCCTGCGCCTGCTCATCGAGCGGCTCGAGCCGGAACCGGAGCCGGTCAAGGGGCGGCTGCTTGCGCCGGAGCGGCTCGGCGGCGTGGCCGTCATCCGGGTGGCGGTGACCGGCTGGAGCGGCAAGCAGGGCAGCTAGCATTCGCTTGACTAATCCCTTTACGGACATAAGCTGAAGCCGATGAGCGAGAAGACAATACTGGTGGTTGATGACGACATCGGCATCCGCATGATGATGCAGAAGCTACTGGAGTCAGCCGGCTACCGAGTCATCACCGGCGAGGAAGGTCAGTCGGCCCTCGAAGCGGCGTGTGACCATCGTCCCGACCTGGTGATCACCGACATGGACATGCCGGTCACCGACGGATACAAGACGATCCACATGTTCCACCGCGACTCGGAGTTTCAGGCGCCCGTGATTGTCGTTTCCGGCGTGATCGACGTACGCAACGCCCAACAGGTCCTCGACGCCGGCGCCAGCGCCTTCTTCCCGAAGCCGGTCGACCAGGCCGCGCTGCTCGCGAAGGTTTCTGAACTGCTGACGGAGGGCTGATGGCGGTCCGGCCGACGCCGGACCGCAGGACGGACTTGCGCGGCTGCCCGCGCCGACTAAGACAATGCTGAGAACATACTGCATCCGCGACAGCCGGGTGGTTGAGGAAACGGACGGGCCGATTTCAGTCTATATCGGGCCGGACGAAGCCGAGCGCCGGTTCCTGGTCGATTCCTGCAAGCTCGACGAGCACACGCTCGCGTCCGCGCTCGATCCCGACGAACTGGCCCGGCTCGAGTTCGAGCCCGACCACGCCGCCATCATCTACAAGCGGCCGCGTAACTACTCGGGCAACGACGGCGTGATGTTCAAGGTCGTCTCCGGGGGCATCTTTCTGTTCAAGGACCGGATAATCATCGTCCAGGCGGAGGACATCGCCCTGTTCGAGGGCAAGCAGTTCAACAAAGTCTCGACCCTGTCCGAGGTAGTGCTCAAGCTTATCTACCGTTCCATCTTCCACTTCCTCGAGCACCTGAAGATTATCAAATCCATCACGGCCGAACTCGAGCACAAGATCAACGAGGCGATGGAGAACCGTTACCTCATCAACCTGTTCGGGCTGGAGAAGAGCCTCGTCTACTACGTCAGCTCCATCAATTCCAATGACCTGCTCATCGAGAAGATCAAGTACAACGCCGCCAAGTTCGGCTTCACGCCCGAGGAGACCGAGTACCTGGACGACACCATCATCGAGAACAAGCAGTGCGGCCGCCAGGCCGAGATCTACTCGAACATCCTCGCCAGCATGATGGACGCCCGCGCTTCCATCGTCTCCAACAACATCAGCGTGCTGGTGAAGACGCTGAACATCATCACCATCGGCATCATGGTGCCGACGCTCATCGTCTCGATATTCTCAATGAACGTCCGGCTGCCCATTCCCTCCCAGCACCCGCTGGCATTCTGGCTGGTGATGGCTCTGTCGGCAGCGGCGCTGGCGATCTTCATGTACTTCTGGTGGCGGAAGAAATGGTAACCTGCGCCCGGCTTGACTGACGGTGAGAGCGGACTAGACTGCCCAGAGTGGAACGCAGGCACATCCTGGTGGTAGAAGACGAGCGGCCAACGCTGATGCTGCTCGAGAAGATGCTGGTGAGCGCCGGCTATCGCGTGACCGGGGTCCTGGACGGAATCGCCGCGCTCAAGGCAGCCCGTACCAACCCGCCCGACCTGGTTCTGCTTGATCTGATTATCCCGGGGGTGGATGGATATGGAGTCTGCGCGCTGCTCAAACGAGACCGCACTTTCCGCGCGCCCATCATTGTCCTTTCCGGCCGGACCAACGAGAAGGACATCAAGGCAGCTATGGGCGCCGGCGCCGACGCTTTCCTGCCCAAACCGCTCGACCGCATAAACCTGCTCGCCAAGGTAGCCGAGTTGCTCGCTGCCGGGCCGACGCCCGAGACGAAGGAGTCGCTATGATCGACACCAAAGACCAGTTGCTTGCCGGGTTGAAAGAAGCAATCCTGACCGAGCAGACCGGCGTCCAGTTCTACACCATCGCCGCCGGCAATACGACCGACGCCCAAGGGCGGGAGGTTTTCCGGCAATTGGCCCAGGACGAATCCGAACACCAGCAGTGGCTGCGCCGGCAGTACGGCCACCTCGTTGCTGGTACGCCCTGGGAGGAGATGAAGCTGGAGCCTCATGCCGACCTCTCCGGGCCCAGCCCGATTTTCTCTGACGCTCTGCGCTCAAGGATCGGTGAAGCGCACTGGGAGATGACGGCGCTCTCGGTCGGGCTCGCGCTCGAAGAGGCGACGATTATCCGGTATCGGAAACTGGCTCAGGTTGCGGACCAGCCGGAGGTGCGGCGGTTCTTCGAGGAACTGGCGAAGTGGGAGGAGTCCCACGCCGAGGCGCTGAGCCGGCAGTCCAATCTGCTGAAGGAATCATACTGGCGCGA
>CAZSUX010000273.1:0-4076 GCA_964610135.1 uncultured bacterium
CGCCTTGATGTCAGGATCACGTCCTTTTACTACTCGGACTACAGAGAGAACATCATAATTGAGGTAGGCGAACAGCGGGATGTGACGTGGAATTTCTGGTCCTACACGGGCGGTACTGAGACCTGCACGGCATGGATCACCTATCCTGCCGACATGAACCACTCGAACGACACGGACGTCGTGATCATCAACGCGGCCGGGATCGAGGACTGGACCGAAATGGGACTCGATGCGGGGATGAGCTTTGGGCTATCGCCGAGTCCGCTGGCCGGCAATGTCCTGCACATCGAATACAGCCTGAACCAGACTGGACCAGCGAGTGTCACTATCTTTGACATCTCCGGGCGGCCAGTAGCCAAGCGTCGTTTCGTCGCAGACCGCTCAGGCGAGCTTCCACTTGACTTGCGCTTTCTGAGGGGCGGAGTCTACTTGGTGCGTCTGGAGGACGGTCACCGAAGTGTGGTCCAGAAGATCGTAGTCCAGCGCTGAGGAGAAGAATAGGACCAACAGGACATATAGGACACATAGCGGACAGAAAAGGGGCGGCTGGAAGGCCGCCCCTTTCGGACATTCGTCCGTTGCTTAGCGCTGGACCACTAGCTTCTGCGTGGCTAGGTACCCACCCGCATCGAGCCGGACAAGGTACACGCCGTTTGGGATACTCCGCAGGTCCAGGCTGGTTGTACCTTGCCTGGCCGCCGGCGCTGTCTGACGCCGCACCGACCGGCCGGTAACGTCGTACACTGCCAGGTGCAACGGCCCGGCCTTTGGCAGGGCGAACCGCACGGTCGCGAAGCCCGTCCGCAAGGGGTTTGGCTCGACCGTCACGGTGGCCGGCATTGCCGGCGTGGTCGCGTCGGCGACCCCGGCCGGCGGGCTCGGCCGGCACATCACGCTGCGCGGGTCGATCGTCACCTCACCCGAGTCGTACAGCGTCCGGTCGAGCCCGAACCGCTTGAAAGTCATCGGCGAAGTGCCGATCCACGGCACGTAGTAGTAGGTGCCGTCGAAGGCGATGTTGCCCGTGCCGTTCGTGCCCGGACCGACCGCCCACAGTGCGTCCTCGCTGATGCTGCCGCCGTTGAAGTGCGAGGCGGCATAGCCGCGGAAGACCTCGGCGTAGCGGTCAGGCGAGATCCATACCGTATCGTTGGCCACCGCGAAGCTATACGGGTCGCAGGTGACATTCACGGTTGTGGTATTCACGAGCGAGCCGGCGAGCGTGAACTTGTAGACTTTGTTGCCGGAGGGCGCGTAGATGTACCCGCCGTCCGCGCCGCAGACGTGACCCATGCTATCGGTGAGCGCGATGTCGACGTGAGCGCCGTCGTCGGTCTTGAACCGCCGCAGGTTCCAGCCGTAGACCTCATAGACATACGTACCCGCCGGGTCCATGCTCGGAACCGAATGGTTGTACTGGAACGTCATCGGCGTACGGTTCACCGGGCTAGGGTTCGCGCTCTTGGCCGAACTCATCAGCGCGGTGCCCTGGTAAGCCTTGAAGAAGAGCGAATCCGGAGGTACTCCTGGCCCGGGGACGGGTGCGCTCCAGACCAGCTTGCTCTGCGAGTAGTAAAAGAACACACATCCCGCTCCGGTCCAGCTCGAGCCGGGCGAGTAGACGAGCAGGGGCTTCAGTTCGTGCTGGCGCCAGGGCTGGGAGTCGCTCATCACAATATGACCGCGCCAGAGCGTCGGGTCGTCGGCATCGCTCCAGGTCCGGTAGAGCTGGCGGTCATAGGTGCTGACGTCATAGAGAGTGTAGCTCAGGTTGACATAGCGGTTGCCGGTGCTGCGGTAGTTCTTGAGGTCGGGCCACACTTCCTGGTCGGCCGACGCGGCAACGTTCGTCGGGCCGACCCAGGTCTGGCAGCCGTCGGTGGAGTGCAGCGTGAGCACGTCTTGGCTCGTCGCCTGACCGTCGTGGTGATAGGCGGTCCAGGTGACCGCGAGCGACTCGGGCAGCGTGAACGCCGGGGTCATCACTGCCTCCTCAACATTGAAGGTGTCAGGCCTAGGGTTGCGTTCGTCCCACTCGTGCGGAGCACCGAAAGACCTGTTCCAGAGCAGGTTTAGCTGGCCCTTGCCATCCGGCACCTGGGGCAGGCCCGCGAGGTATACCCAGCTGCCGGCCCCGGTCTGAATTGAAGGGTGCATGATGTTGTAGAAACTGTCGGTCACCGCCCAGTCTTTCCCGAACCCGGTCGAGCGCAGCACGTAGCCGTTCTGCTGACCCACGACGTCCAGGTGTTCGTTCGCCGCGGCGTAGAGGTAATAGGGTGAGGTATTGTCCCGGCACATGCTGATGTCGATAATCGTGTCCGGCCCGACCCAGACCGGGAACATGTGTACGCCGGTTCCGTCGTGGTTCCAGCGGAGCTCGTAGACGTCGCCGTTGTTGTTCGGGTGAATCAGCATCACGTGGATGAAGTTCGAATCGCCGGTACCGACCGCCATGCCGAGGCGGCCGTAGAGCGCCTTCGGATTGACGGTCGCGCCTGTGACGTAGGTCCACGAGGTGCCGTGATCGGTTGACTTCCAGACTTGGATGGTGGAGTCGGGCAGCCCGGCCGCGGTCCACATCGTGCCGTCGGCCTCGTAGTCGGTCGCGAACGAAGTCACCAGACCGTCATAGATTGTCACGTCCGGCACGGCGTCCATTCCGGACCGCGGTTCGGGCACCGGCGTGACCGTCAGCTCCACCGGCTGCCGCGGATGGCGGTCGTAGATAATCTGGTGTATCTGTGATTCGATGACCTTGGCACCTTCCCGGTCTCCGCAGGCCAGCCGGGCGTCCGCCTCGGCCCGCAGCGGCGCAATCTCCTGGTCGAGCGCATAGGACGGCAGGGATGACCGGGTTGACGCGCCCGGGCTTGCGGCAGCTGACCGGGCGACCCTACCGGATACGGGATTGTCGTCGGTTGAGACGGCTGCAAGCAGCAGCGCGAGCGGGAAGAGACAGCAGACTCCAAAGAGGACTTTCTGTTTCATCAGCGGCACCTTTCGGTTTGCGGGCACTACCGGCCTCTGGGGTGCAGGGCGCTCCGCGTCCCACCGTCGGCCTTACATATTGTGACCTTGTCGTCAGGTTTTGTCAACGATGACGAGGGAGGAGCGCCGAACTGCGAAGTGCCGGAGACCAGGGAACAGGACCGATAGGACCTGCGGCGCAAAGAAGTGGGGCGGCCGCAAGGCCGCCCCGATGAGTCAGGGGCTTGGGACACGATCCGAAACCTTGGGAGGTTTCGGTCATGTCCCGCGCTGTATCAGGACGCGGGCGGGGCGGGGATGAAGCCTTCCTTCATCAGCGACTGCACAAGCTCGCGCGCCTGTTTGATGGTCGCGGTCGACTTCTTCAGCAGTTCGTCGCGCGTCATCGTGACGCGGGCGACGCCCTGCTCGATGGCCTTCATGCCGACGGCGGTGGCTTCACGCGGGAAGACCTCCCAGTCGTCCATGGTCGGGACGATGTAGTCCGCGCGCAGGCCGCGGTCTTCCGCGACTTTGGCCAGTTCGAGCGCAGCGGCGATGCACATCTCGTCCGTTATCGTCTTCGCCTGGACGTCGAGCGTGCCACGGAAGATGCCCGGGAACCCGATTGAGTTGTTGACCTGGTTGGGGAAGTCGGAGCGGCCGGTCGCGACCACGCGCGCCCCGGCTTCGATCGCGTCCCACGGCCAGATTTCCGGAATCGGGTTGGCACAGACAAAGACGACCGGGTCCTTGGCCATGCTCTTTATCCACTCCGGCTTCACGGTGTCCGGACCAGGTTTGGAGAGCGCGATGAGCACGTCAGCCCCCTTCATCGCGTCGACGATGGTGCCCTTCACGTTGTCGGCATTGGATATCTCGGCCATGTGCCACTTCTCTTTGAATTCCTGCTGGAGCTCGGTCCGTCCTTTGTGCAGGGTGCCCTTGGAGTCGCACATGATGATGTTGGTCGGTGTGACGCCGCCCTTGATGCAGACGCGGGAGATGGCGATGTTGGCGGCGCCGGCCCCGAGCATCGCGACCTTCACGTTCTTGATGTCCTTGCCGACGAACTTCAGGGCGTTGACGAGGCCCGCATAGGTGAC
>CAZSUX010000274.1:0-4065 GCA_964610135.1 uncultured bacterium
ATTTCGCTAATGACACCGGCGAACAGACGCGAATGGTAGAAGGTCTGGGTCAGAACCAGGAACTGGCGCAGGGCGATGAGGAGGAGAGCGGAATGGCCGGCGATCAGGGCCGCGACGATCGGGAGTAGCAGAACGAGGTCCAGCCACCGGCGCCGCACGTAGGTCCCGAACGCCGGCGCAGACACAAAGCCCAACACGAGGTCAACCAGCGTGAAGAGGATGACGACCGGATTGAGCGCGTTCATCAGCCAGCGGAGACTCCCGAAGAGTTCGATGCGGTAGCCCCAGACCAGGACCACGAGGGCAAACGCGGCGAATACCAGTCCGGTCGTTGTCCAGCGGAATGCCTCGAGCCAGCCGGGAGTCTTCCGGTCGGTCCGGACAATGCGGAAACGGGGGAACAGTCGCATCACCCTTAGGATAGCGTGAGCTACCCGGTGTTGTCAAACCGCACTACATACCCAAAAACCGAGATAGAACTAACCGCAGAGGCCACAGAGAACGCAGAACGGGTGAAGTCAGGAATCCGATCCGTACCCCTCAATCCCTGTGCGCTCTGTGGTCCTGTGTCGGATTCAGGGACGTGGCGCCGGCAGCCGGTCACAGATTACTGTTTGGAGTCCGGCGGTGTCTGACTGGGTGACTGCACGACGAGCACCGGGCAGGGGGCTGTCCGTACCACCTTCTCGGCGACCGATCCGAAAGCCAGGTGGCGCCAGCCGGTCCGGCCATGGGTCGCGATGACGATGAGGTCGACTTCCTCTGACTCGGACTGCCGCACGATCTCGTCCGCGGCCTGGCCGACTCTGACCAGGGCCCGGCACGAGAGTCCCTTGGGCAGCTTCTCGGCGACCAGCCGGTTCAGCTCCTCCCGGCTTCGACTCTCTTCGTCTCGCTCGTACTTTTCGGTTTCGGAACTGCTGGGCAGCATGACCATGCGCTCGGGCGGGACGAGCGGCGCCGATGGTGCCGGCTGCACTACGTGCAGGAGGACGAGTTCGGCTCCGAAGTGTCCGGCCAGTTCACCTGCCGCCAGGACCGCCGGATACCCGGCCATGCTGAAATCGGTCGAGCCCAGGATTTTCCTTATCGGCAGCATGTTCATCTCCATTCACGGAACCGAACGTTGGTCCGCAACTTGCGCCGCGAGTATTGCCAGCCAAGGCTCGGTCGCCTCGGCCGGCCCGCATTCGAATCGTCCTTGTGTCGCGGTCGTCGTCGGTTCTCATACGATGCTAGGCGATGTGGTGCAGGTTGTCAAGTGCGCGGGCATGGGAGCGATTGCGCGCAGCCCGGACGCGGTTGCGCGTGACGCGCCAGACGTCATCCTGAATTGGCGACACCTCCGGTTGCCTCGACATCGATAGGAAGACGCGTCGCTTCCCGCCGTGCGGCCCTACGGCACGCAAAACCTTTGACTCTCTCCGGCTGCTCCACTATCATCTGAGCGCCTTGGTGGTCGCGCCTTCGACCAATTCGTGGCCGGGCGCGCGGTCGCCGTCGGACGAACCCGAGAACGAGACGCTATGAGATTCCAGTTCAATATCATGTTGACCGTCGCTTTGGCGGTCCTGCTCGGCACGGTCGGCGCCCGGGTGTTCAAACGGCTTAAGATTCCTCAGGTCGTCGCCTACATCGTTATCGGCGTGCTGCTGGGCGCGACCGGCTTCAATATCATCGACGCGAACACGGTCGAAGGTCTGGCCCCGCTGAGCCTGCTCGCCCTGGGCATCATCGGCTTCATGATCGGCGGCGAGTTGAAACTCGAGGTGTTCCGGCGCCAGGGCCGGCGGGCGATGGTCATTCTCTTCGCCGAGGGCATCGGCGCGTTCGTGCTCGTAACCCTGCTGGTCGGGCTGGTGACGCACGACTGGCCGCTTGCCCTGCTGCTCGGAGCGATTTCGTCGGCTACCGCGCCCGCGGCCACGGTCGACGTACTCTGGGAATACCGGACGCTGGGCGTACTCACAACCATGGTGGTGGCCATCGTGGCGCTTGACGACGGCCTGGCCCTGCTGCTCTATGGCTTTGCCTCGGCCGTGGCGCGGACCGTGCTCGACCACACCCGGTTCTCGGTCATGACCGTGGTCCGGCCGCTCTACGAGATCGCCGGCGCGCTCGCCCTGGGTGGCGTCGTGGCGCTTGCCTTCCGCTGGGTCAGCGTCCGGACGCGAGAGAAAGAGCTCATCCTGGCGTTCGCCCTCGGCTCCATCCTCCTTCTGGTCGGTACGTCCCAGGCGATTGGGGTTGACATGATTCTCGCCGCCATGGCTTTCGGGTCTGTCTACGCCAACCTGGCAGGCAAAGGAGGCGACGAGGTGTTCGGTATCGTCCAGCGGTTCGCCCCGCCGATATTCGTGCTCTTCTTCGTAATGGTCGGCGCCCGGCTGAAGCTCGGGGCGATGACCGGCCTGATGATGCTGACCGCGCTCGTCTACGTAGTCGGTCGCACCGGCGGCAAGTTCGCCGGGGTCTGGCTCGGGGCCCGGCTGACCAAGGCGCCCGAGGCGATTCGGCGCTACCTGGGGCTCTGTCTGTTCTCGCAGGCCGGGGTAGCCATCGGCTTGGCCGTGCTTTCCGCGCAGGTATTCTCGGGCCACCCGCAGGTCGCTGCCACCATCATCGCGGTCGTCACGGCCACGACCTTCATCGTGCAGATAATCGGCCCGCCCTCGGTCAAGTACGCCGTGACCAAGGCCGGCGAAGTCGGGCGCAACGTCACCGAGGAAGACCTGCTCGCGACCCTGAGTGTGAAAGACGTGATGCGGACCAACCAGCCGGCACTCCGGCTGCACGCGCCGCTGGCCGAAGTCATGGATACCGTTGCCCGCTCGGAAGCGGTCTACTTCCCGGTGGTCGATTCCGACGAGCAGTTCCGCGGCGTAGTCACGCTGGAAGGTATGAAGGCGGTGTTGAACATGCCCGACGTCGGACCGTTTATCGTCGCCCAGGACCTGATGGAACAGGTGCAGTACACGGTCAAACCGGACGCCAGCCTGCGCGACGCCCGGCGGTTGATGAAAGACCGGGCGCGCGACTTCCTGGTGGTGACCAGGCCGAACGACGAGCGCCGGCTGGCCGGGCTCATCACGCAGCGGTCAATTGACCGGGCCCTTGAGGTCGAAATCGCCCGCCGCCGCGGCCACGCCGACGTACCGGCCGTCGCCTGAAGGTAGCACCAGACAATTCGTCAGTCGTGCCGGGTCTTTGGATCCTGGTCCGGTCGCCGTCAGCCGCGGGCGGTCAGAACGTGACCGGTTCCGGGACCGAGGAGTGGCCTTCGAGCCAGGTGAGGAGTTCGGAGATGCGGGCGGTGGCAAGACCGATGCTGGTGTCGGCCGCGCCGTAGTAGAGGTTCAGGGTGTCATTGTCTGGCCCGATGGTGGCCCCGCAGGGGAACACGACGTCGGCGACGTCGCCTTGGCGTTCGTAGCTCTCGCGCGGGCCGAAGACCCATTCGTTGCCGCGGAGCAGGACGTGGCCCGGGTCGGCGGAGTCGAGCAAGGCCATGCCCAGCCGGTAGAGGCAGCCGGCTGCGGTCTGGCGCATTCCATGGTACAGCATCAGCCAGCCGCGCTCGGTCTCGATGAGTGGCGGGCTGAGGCCGATTTTGTTGGCGTCCCACCAGGCACCGCGCCGGGAGGCGAGCAGGAGCCGGTGCCGGCCCCAGTGGACGAGGTCGGGCGATTCGGTCAGCCAGATGTCGGAACCGAGCCCGGTGCGGGGACGGTGGATCATCAGCCAGCGGCCGCCGAATCGGCGCGGCAGAAGAGCGGCGTCTTTGTCCTCGGGTGGAATTACGACGCCGATGCGTTCGTAGGTGCGGAAATCCGCGGTCAGGGCGAGCGAAACCGCCGGGCCGGTCGGCGAGTAGGCCGTGTAGGTGATGGCGTAGCGCTGCAGCTCTTCGAGCCAGACAATCCGCGGGTCTTCGACGCCCCACGCCTCTTCGGGGTGGTTCTGCGCGTCAGGCAGCAGGGCCGGTTCGGGGTCGACCTGCCAGCCCGAGACACCGTCGGCCGAACGGGCGCACCAGAGGCTGGAGATGCCGCGGCGGTCTTCGAC
>CAZSUX010000275.1:0-1697 GCA_964610135.1 uncultured bacterium
TGGGCCCGGTCCGGGTCGAACGGACGACCAGCTGATTATGAGTCAGCTGCTCTGACCAACTGAGCTACGGGCCCGCGCCCGACACTCTACCAGAAGCCATCAGACAGTCAAGGAGGAGTGTCGGGAGGAGTGGAGCGAGGAGTGCTCAAGTGGTCGAGTGACGGACGGCGGAAGCGAGCCTCCGGCCCGAGTTCAGGCAAGAACGACGCGGAGATGCTCGGCGAGGACCTCGGCCGCGAGGCGGGCGCCCGCGTCGTTCAAGTGCGCGCCATCGATGGTGAACTCGCGGCCGGGCCGCCCGGCAAACGTCGACTGGATGTCAACGTACCGGCAGCCGGCTTCTTCGCTCAGCCTCCGGACCATCTCGGTCGCACGACCGGACGAATAGTCGTACATATCCGCGAACTGGGCCCCTGCCACCAGCGGCGGCACCGCGAATGCCACCCGTACTCGTGCGGCGACCGCGCGAAGCAGCAGCCGGTAGTCCTCCTCCGCGGCCGAGCTGTTGTCGACCCAGTCCGGGTACATCATCACGTCGTTGGTGCCGATCCAGACGATAGCGACATCCCCATGCTGCTGCAGCCGTTCGGCCCGGCGTCGCAGACCGGCGATGGTGTCGCCGTTCAGACCGAGGTTGACGTACCGGTGCTGCGGCAGGAACTCCTCAAGGAACGGTATGAAGCCGACGCCGACCGTGCCTTCGGTCAGGCTGTCGCCCAAACAGAGAATTCTCACAAAGGAGAGTGGTCGAGTGGTCTAGTGGTCATGTGGTCGAGCAAGGAAAGGGATCGAGAGATCAGGAGGCCTGGCAATGACGAATGACGAATCAAGCCCGAATGCACGAATGTCCAAGGCCTAACCATCGGCCTGGGCTGCCGCGCCGAACCGCCAGAAGTGCAGGACGTCCATGTCTTCGGGGATATCCTGGCAATGGTCGCCCTTCCCCTTCGCCGAATCGAAGTGCGCGCCGTGGTCGGAGACGAGTACCAGTGCCCGTCTATCCTCAGACCAGCGCTCCTCGACCGCCTGCGCGAGACGTTCAAACGTCTCCACGTGCCTGGCGGCGACGGCCAGCGCCGCCGGGCTGTCGTGGCTGGACCGATGGAGCTCATCGTCATACCCCTGATTGTAGGATACGATGAAGTCGTGCTTGTCTTCCTCGAGCAGCCTGAGTGTGCGCGTCAGGACGGCGGCATCGTCCTGCTCGGTGAAGTAGTCGACCTGCCGGTTGCGGAAGATGATGTCCATGCTGCAGTCCTTGACCGCCACGATGGCCACGCGTTTGCCGGCCCGTGCCAGCGCGTCGAAGAGCGTGTCGCAGGTGAGCACCGGTCGCTCATACTTCCTGATGCCGTGGACCTCGGGCGGAGCACCGGTGAACATCGAGGCAAAGCAGACCGGCGTCTTGGGCGGCATCATCGCCCGCAGCTCGACCTGCACGTCCGTTGCCGCAACGAGTCGCTTCTTCAGGTCGGGATGATTGTCGAGGAAGACGCGACCAATCGCATCGGCTCCATATACCAGCACGCGCTGAACGGCAAAACGGGGACTGTACCGCGCGTCCGAGCGCTCCGAGGGACTGTCCCCGTTGTGCCTGGACTCCGGAACCGCCTTCAGCACGGCTTCCAGCGCCGGGGCAGTACATACTGCCGGTGGCTCAATGCCCATCAGGTGGCAGAGAGTCGGCGTGACAGAAC
>CAZSUX010000275.1:1797-3779 GCA_964610135.1 uncultured bacterium
CATACTGCCGGTGGCTCAATGCCCATCAGGTGGCAGAGAGTCGGCGTGACAGAACGAATGTCCACAGCAGGATTCTGGTCAGTTGAGGACAAATGTCAAAGTGCGCTTTACTGCCGTCCGGCTGCAGATACACTTGGATGGTGCATCTAATCCTGGCTTTGTCTCTGTTGGCCCAACCTGCCGCACCGCAGGCCGAGTCGACCTTCTGCGACCGGCTCGCTGCTGCAGCCGTGGAACAGTTGCAGCACCGGGTCTGGTATGACCCGTCGTACTACCAGATCCCATACCCGAACGGAGACGTGCCCGATAGCATTGGGGTCTGCACGGATGTCATCATCCGCGTGTATCGACGGGTCGGAGTAGATTTGCAGAAGCTCGTCCACGACGACATCCTGAGCGGCCCGCGAAGCTACGGCATCACCCGCGCGGACGCGAGCATTGACCATCGTCGAGTCCCGAACCTGATGAGGTTCTTCAAGAGATATGGCGCGGCACTAACAGTGTCTGACAACGCCAAAGACTACCAGCCGGGCGACATCGTGGCGTGGCAACTGGCTCCCGGCTTGACGCATATCGGCATCGTCGTTTGGAGGCCGGACTCGAATGCGGCAACTCCCCTGGTCGTTCACAACATCGGCCGAAACGGACGTGGTCCGGACTTGGAAGACTGCCTGTTCAACTGGCCGGTGATCGGTCACTATCGCTACGACGGCTCCCGCCACAACTAGCTCCGCACAATCCGTTTCAGTCCCTCGCGCCGAAACCGGACTCGTATGAAGCCCGCCCGGTAGCACCCCGTCCGGCATCGGCCCCGCTCCTCCGTCCTCAATCCTGGATCCTCAGCCTTTGTTTCGGAGCACCCCCGCAGGCACTCATGAATCGGAACCAGCCGGCCCGCCTCTGACAGGGCCTTGCCGCTCTGTTTGACTCCGGAAAACGGGACGCTAACATCTGCGCAATAGGGGGTGTCGAGAGCGGCAGAGCCGTGGCTCTCCGCGTCGGTCTTCTCGACACCGGTCTGTGCAGGGATAGCGTACGTCAAAGGTGGTTATGAGGCGTGACCGTTTCGAGGAACTTGCAGTCAGATCACTCCATCAGGTAGCCCGGCCTGTTGCCCGGGCCACGGCATCGCCGTCCGGCAGCAGGCCAATGTGAGGCACTCATGAAATTCCGACCTCGGCGTCTTCTCAAGGCGGCGCTGCTGTTGGGCTGTCTACTTGTCGCGACAGGGCTGGCGCAGTACGTCGAGGACTCGATAGATGTCGGGGGCAAGTACGTGGGGAGTCTGGCCTACAATTCCCGAGAGGATGTAGTCTACGGCCAGAGCGAGACGCAAGGCATCATGTTCGCCATTTCCTGTGATGACAATGGCATCATTGCCACTCATCAGCTGACGGGCGCTTTCGATCTCGCCTATGACTCGACCGATAACAAGGCATGGTGCAGCTACCGTGGACAAGAGCAGGAGTCGCTGGCAGTGATAGACGGTGCCACGCACTGCGTGGACAAGAGGATCGGGATGGCCGGGGCGACGAATCTCGTCTGGGATAGCGTCTCCGACCGAGTGTACGTTAGCTGCCAGACAACGAATAGCGTCGCCGTGGTAGACGCAAAGGGCGATTCTATCCTTGCTCACATTCCGGTTGGCGCCTGCCCAATCAAGATGTACACAAACACTCTGCGGCACAAGCTGTACGTGCTGAACTACGACGCCGGCACGGTGTCGGTTGTGAATATGGGGACGAATCAAGTCATCAAGACGGTAGCAGTCGGCGG
The DNA here is from genome assembly GCA_964610135.1 of uncultured bacterium. Classification (GTDB taxonomy): domain Bacteria; phylum Hydrothermota; class Tepidihabitantia; order Tepidihabitantales; family Tepidihabitantaceae; genus UBA2258. Next base: position 3,574 of record CAZSUX010000275.1, read on the forward strand.
CAACCCCAACGCCGGGTACTACTGCCAGAGTGTCGACAAGTTCTACTGCGGGGGGCCGTACGGAGAGTGCGCAGTGATCGGTGGCCTTTCCGACATGGTTGTTGCACGTATCCCCTTGCCTGGCACCGAAGACGTGTTCAGCGCAACCGGGAACGAGAACGCGGGCCTTGTCTTTCTCCGGGAACTCTATGGCCGGCTCTCCGCGG
>CAZSUX010000275.1:3789-4062 GCA_964610135.1 uncultured bacterium
ATCTGGGTACGTTTTCGGGCCAGGACGACTATGTCGCGACCGTGTTGGCGGAGAATGACTCCGTCGTCGCGACCGCGTGGACCGGACGAGAACCTCTTGGACTTGCGTACTCCGGCCAGAGCGGGCTTGCATACTGCGCGTCGTCGTGGTCTGATAAGGTGTACGTGTTGTCAAGTGACGGTGCGCGGATACTGAAGATTCTGTCTGTGGGTGACTATCCCTTCGTGTTTGTCGCCGTGCCCCGCCACCGTAGGCTGTACCTCGGGCACTTGG
>CAZSUX010000276.1:0-4058 GCA_964610135.1 uncultured bacterium
ACCGGGCCGGCGAGGATCGTCTGCACGAACAGCGGGGTCTGCTTCAGGATTCTACCGTAGGGATCGACGATGAAGGAGATGCCGTTGTTGGCGCTGCGGATCATCGGCACACCGTTCTCGACCGTGCGCAGGACGGCCAGTTCCGCATGCTGCTGGGCGCCGACCATGCGGCCGAACCAGCCGTCGTTGGTGACGACCGCGAGGAGTTGGGAGCCACGGCGTGTGAACTCGCGCGTCAGGTCCGGGAAGATAGCCTCGAAGCAGATGAGTGCGGAAAGGGTGCCATATGACCAGCGGAATACGGTGTAGTCGTGTCCCCTTGCCCAGTCGCCCATGTCGGCGGTGCCGAGTATCTTGCGGATGATCGGCAACTCGTCCGCGTAGGGGATCTTCTCCGAGAACGGGACGAGCCGAATCTTGTAGTACCGCTGCCCGATTGGTTGCTCGTCCGGCCGGATGAGCACCGCGCCGTTGTGCCAGGAGTTTCGGCGTTCATCGAAGAGAGGAGAGCCGGTGAATATCTCGGTACCCAGCGAATCGGCCAGGCCGCGGATGGCCGGGCCCATTGTCTCCGACCTCGTCACGTCGGTCAGGGTTGCGGTTTCCGGGTAGAGGATGAGGTCCGGGTGGGTTGCGGCGGATTGCCGCGTTAGCCGGACGAGGTCTGCCTGGATCGTCGCGCGTGAGTCCCAGTCTCCTTTGTCGAAGGGGGAGACGTTCGGCTGGATGATGGCGACATTGAACCACTGCTTGAGCGGCCGGACGTAAAATGTCGAGAACACCAACGGCACGGCGAAGGCAAGCGCGAGCCATGCTGCGCGCCATATCACGGTTCGAGCCTGCGGCTTGCGGCTTGCGGCCTGCGGCCTGACCGCTTTGACCAGTTGGTAGAGCAGCAGATTCACCAGCACCAGCCAGGCCGATACTAGATAGACTCCGCCGATTGACGCCGGTTGGATGAACGGGACGTAGGGGGTCATCGTGTACCCGAGCAGGCCCCAGGGAAAGCCAATCTGGGATTTGGTGCGGAGGAACTCCAGCAGCGGCCAGACCAGCGGCGCCGCCCACAGACCCCAGCGCCGTGTGAGCCAGGCGAACACGCCGATGTACAGGCCGAGGTAAGCAAAGAGCAGGACTACCCCGATGTCCAGCAGAACCCGCGTTACCGGCTCGACCGGTACGACCAGGAACCAGAGCCACCAGAGGTGGGCGGCGAACAGGAGTCCGCCGAAAAGCCAGCCCCAGAGGAACGCCCGTCCCGGCCGGGCGTCCCGGATAACCCAGAAGAGCGGGACCAGCGCGAAGAAGGCCAGGAACCGGAGCGGGAATGGCGCGAAGGCAAACGCTCCGAGGCCGATGGCCGCGACGGCCGGAATCAGGACTCTACGGATGTGAGCGGGACCTCGCTGCGGGTTGACTGGGATCGATAGAACGCGTCCGCGAGCCGGCTGATTGTCAGCGCTTCGGATGCGGCAATCGGCACCGGCGTGTCGCGCACCAGCGATTCGACCCAGAGGTTCACCAGCATCCGCCAGGACGAACGCTGAACGTCCTTGGCCGGAATCTGGGGCGTGACGTTGACAAGGTGCCCGTGCATCTCCTTGTGTATCTGAGTTGGGTTGAGCAGGGCCGCTCCGGCATTGCCGAACAGGTTCAGGAACGTGAGGTCCTTCTCCTGCAGCATCGACCAGCCGACCTCGACGGTGAGCGTCAGGTCCGGCTGGAACCGAATCATCGCGAACGCCGTGTCCTCGACCTCGGATTGCGGAGCCCGGTGGTGGGCCGCCCCGATGACCGAGGCCGGCACGTGCGGAGCCAGCAGGGCGAGTGCCGCGTCGAGCAGAGCCGTACCCAGCGAGAGGAACGCCCCGCCGCCCGCGCGCAGGCGCTGGCCGCGCCAGCCGGAAAGCGACCACGATTCACGGCCCTGGAGCCAGCCCGTCTTGCAGTAGTAGAGGTTGCCCAGTTCGCCGCCTTCGACGAACCGACGGATGGTCTGGATGTCGGGCCGGAGTCGCGTGCTCATCGCCGGCATCAGCTTCCGCTTCTCGCGCTCCGCATTTTGTATCATCTGCTCGACCTCGGCCGAGTTCAGGCCCAGCGGCATCTCGCAGAGAACGTCTTTGCCATAGCGCATCGCCGCCACGGCCATCGGCGCGTGCAGGTGATTGGGCGTGGCGATTACGACCGCGTCGATTGCCTCGTCTTCCTTCAGGTCGTCGAAGTCGACGTAGTGCTTTTCGATCTTGTGAATCGAGCAGAGCTGGTTCAGCTTGCGGACGTCGGTATCGCAGAGCGCGACCAGTTCGACCGACGGGTTCTGCCTGAGAGAGGGAATGTGGGCAAGCTGGGACTGAGTCCCGCACCCTACCACCGCCACCCGCAGCTTGCGCTCAGCCATCGATCGTGTCCTCGTTCATCGTTCCTCGTTCATCACCGGGCAGGACATGCACGCGTCTGCCTTCGACTTTCAGCCGTCCGGTACAGAAGAGCTTCACGGCCCTGGCATAGGCCTGGTGTTCCTCGACCAGCACGCGCAACGCGAGCGACTCCGGCGTGTCGGCGTCGCGGACCGCAATCGCCCGCTGGACGACAATCGGCCCGGCGTCGACGTCCGTGGTTACGAAGTGGACCGTGCAGCCGGAGACCTTCACGCCCGAGGCAATCACCGCCTCGTGCACCTGCATTCCCTGCAGGCCGGCGAACGCGGGCAGGAGTGAAGGGTGGACATTCATGATGCGGTGCTCAAAGGCGTTGACGAAAATCGGGGAGAGGATGCGCATGAACCCGGCCAGGCAGACCAGACCTACGTCGTGGTGCTTCAACTCCGCAATGAGCGCCTGTTCGAAGTCGGCGCGCCGCTTGAAGTCACGATGGGGGATGAGAGTGCCGGGGATGTGCTCGGCCTCGGCTTTCTTCAGCACCGGCGCGTCGGGGATGTTGGCGACCAGCAGCCGGACCTCGCCGTTGGTGTCGGTGCGTCTTGCCGCATGCACCAGCGCCTCGAAGTTCGTGCCGCGGCCCGAAGCGAATACCGCGATGCCGACTTTGCTCACGACTCGATTCTAGCTTCATGCCGTCCCTTGTCAATCGAGCCAACCGGGCCGGGGAGCAGGGAGTAGGGAGCAGGGGATAGGGAGCAGGGAATCCACTATTCCGTCCGGCCCGTTTCTTTGCTAGAGTGTAGGCGTTCGGAAAAGACACAAAGGAGGTCCTATGTTTGGAATCGTCTTGATGGCCATCGTAGGCCTGGCAATCGCCTACTTTGCCCTGCGACAGACGCCCCAGGGCCGGGCCATCGCCCGCCGCGCCGCAACCGGCGCAATCATCCTCGTCGTGATACTGCTGGCCTTGTCCTTCTTCCGCATCGTGCCGCCCGGCCACGCCGGCGTGCCGGTGCTCCTGGGCCGCGTTCAGAACCAGATGTCGAGCGGCCTGAATATCGTCCTGCCGATCGTCAACGTCACGCTGATGGACGTCCGCACCAATGCCTACACGATGTCGGGCATGAAGGATGAGGGCCTGATCAAGGGGGACGACGCGATTGACGCCCTCGCCTCAAACGGTCTCACCGTCACGCTCGACGTCACGGTCTGGTTCCGGCTCGACGTCGCCAAGGCAAGCTGGGTATACCAGAACATCGGCCCGAACTACATCGACAAGATAGTCCGTCCCTCGATTCGCACGGCCTTGCGCGACGCCGCGTCCCGCTTCACCGCCAACGAGCTCTACTCGTCAACCGGGCGCGCAGTCTACACGTTAACGGTTGACTCGCTGATGGACGTTGCCTTCGCTGGCAAGGGTATCATCCGCGAGCGGGTGCTGCTCCGCCGGGTCAAACTGCCCGACGTCGTCATGCAGGCGATTGAACTCAAGCTTGCCGAAGACCAGAACGCCCAGAAGATGGAGTTCACGCTGGTCAAAGAGGGCCGCGAAGCCGAACGGAAGCGGATCGAAGCGCAGGGCATCGCCGACCGCAACCGCACCATCGCCGGCTCGCTCACCAACAGCTACCTGAGCTGGTACTACATCGAGATGCTCAAGTCGGTCGCGGCGAC
>CAZSUX010000277.1:0-4016 GCA_964610135.1 uncultured bacterium
CGCACTGTCAGGCAGGGGCCGCTGAGGTCAACGAGGGAACTCTCAGCTACTGGTCACCGGAAACCGGCGCTGTGCCGCCCTGAACGAAGTGAGAGGGTCTCTTCTCCATGGAAACTCTCGGCCAACGGCCGCGTCAATCTGCAATCGACAATCTGCAATCTGAAATGCCTCGTGGGATGTTCCGAAGCTTCCCGAGTTAGGGGGCCTGTCCCTGACCCCCGTTTCTCCTGGCCCTGATGTCCCCGAGGTTCCTGCAGACGAGTGTATCAGTCCTCTGCCGGGCGGAGGCGTATTGGCCACCAGCCGCCGAGATCCAGGGTGAGTCCCGCCGAATAGAAGTCTCTGTAGGTGTTGCCGGTCTGGTCCTCGCCGAAGATGGAGCGCCGAAAGGACACCTGGACTCCGCCGCTGACCGCCCAGAATGTCCACAGCGCTCCGACGCTGATGCCTCCGCCGTGCAGCTGATAGGCGACGCTATGCCAGTTGTACTCACCGTGAACGTAGAAGACCGGCTGCGAGCGCCGGCGCGCCGGCGCAAGGCCGTAGGTTATGTCGCCTTCGATTGGGACGGTGGTCAGCTGGAGCATGTAGTCACCCGACCATCCGCTGGGGGCGATTTCGGCTACACCGGTGCTCACTATGAATCCGAATTTGCCCCAGCCAAGCCCCATGCCCGCGCGCAGCACGTCGAGTTCCCCGTCGAAGAGCCCAACGCGAACCCGGGCCAGGCTGGCCCTGACGAGGAACGATAGCTGTCCTGAGCCCTGAGTTGGCGGGAACCGTGGTGGACTTTCCTGCGTCCATGCATGACCAGACACAAAGACGGCTACCAGCAGGCAGAGCAGAACGCCGGGCCTCATCGCAGACATGTTAGGTCTCGCGGGCGGGGATGTCAGACCGGCGGGCGGAATCCGGGGCATGCCAAGATGACCTTCTCGCGCGTCCTGGTCCATTTGGTATTGGGTTTCCGAAACTCCCCGTGCATAGGTCATTTCGTCGCCTCCTATCTGGTGATGATAACTTTGCGGACGCCAACCGCTGACCGTCTGCCGCTCAGCGTTCGCTGCACGAAGTAGACTCCCGGGTTCAGCCTGCTGACGTCATTCGCGCCGGTCTTCAGGTCCAGTACCTTCCGCCCCGCCGCATCCAGCAGCATGGCCTGGTCTGCGGTTTCTCGTTCCCGGTCCCCGACCTCCAGTACCCCACGTACCACTGTAGTACGGCACGTCGTCGCTCGCACATCGGCGTCGGGCGTCTCCTCGATTCCGCCGCCGTAGAACTGGAAAACCCCGAGTCCGGCCACACCATCGGCAAGGTAGATGTAGCCCCCATCCACGACCAAGCCCAAGGCATAGCCTGATGTGTTGTAGTAACCCTCTTCTGTGGGATTCGCCGGGTCGTGAACGGAGAGGACCCGCAGCCCGGATGCGTTGTCGCCGACATAGGCATAGTTGCCGGCCACGTGCACGGCCCTGGGCGGATCGGGCAAACGGAAGTTGCCGACCTCTACTGGGTGAGAAGGGTCAGCTATCGAGATGACCTGCAAGCATGAATCGGAGTTGGTGACAAAGGCATAGCTCCCTTGCACCGAGACGCACCCCGCGTGGCCGTGAGATCCGCATGATCCCACCTCGGCCGGATTGGTCGGGTTGGCTACTGAGATAACGCGCAGCCCTGAGTCATGGTCGGCGACGTAGGCATAGTTGCCGGCCACGCACACCCCAATGGCCCAATCCGGCAGTCTGCAACTCCCGACCATGCACGGATTAGCGGGATCAGAGACCGAGATGACCCAGAGCATTGAATCGTCAGCGCCCGCAACATACGCGTAGCTCCCAATCACGGCTACGTCGTAGGCGTAGCGCGGTGCGTCGCAGTGACCGACCTCCGTCGGGTGCGCCGGGTCGGCCACTGAGATGACTTTCAGCCCCGAGCCCACCGCCGCTACATATGCATAGCTTTCGTCTACGGCCACAGCGATGGCGTAGCCAGTCCAGAACCCAACTTCGTTCGGATGCGCCGGATCGGCGACCGAGATTGCACGCAGCCCGGAATTCTGGTCCGCGACGAAAGCGTAGTTGCCTCTCACCGCCACATCCGACGCATTGTACGGCGTATCACAGGTGCCCACTAGCCGGACATTGAGCGAATCAGCGGCCGGCGCGATGCCGACCAGCAGCAGGCCCAGGCAGGACATGAACGCTAGCATTCTCATCTTCGCCTCCTATCTGGCAAAGGAAAAGTGAGGGATACGTCTTGTATTTTGAGCCTCCATCACAGACAGACCAGACTCAGAGTCTAGCATGGACCGAATACTAGTTCCGGGCCTTCCGAAGTCAAGCTGACGCAGATGGGGTTGACGGTGGGGGAAAAGCGGCAAACTTCCCATACTCTGAGCCTCCGTCGTACCAGAAAGAGACGCAAATTCCATCGGCATCGACAATGCCTCGGCAAGGGTTCGCGTCAAGTGGCGCGCCCGCGCGAAACGCTGGACTGAGGAATGGACTAGAGTTTTGACTAAGGTCCTGACAGAGGCTTTGACAGACTGATCGGCTAGCCAGTCGGCAAAGGAATCGGCTAGGGTTTCGAAGAGGAAATTCGGTAGAGCATTGGGATACGTTTTGACTTGCGAGTTGAGTAAGGAAGCCGCAGAAGCATCGACTAGTCAATCCAAGAAGGAATCGACAAAGGTCTTGGGAAGAGCATTGGCTAGAGCTTTCGGCAACGAACTCGCCAACCAATCGGCTAAGGAATTGAGAAGGGTATCGATAAGAGCTTTGAGTAGTGAATCGGCTAGAGTCGCGGGAAAGCAGTCGAGAGGCCAATTGAGAGGGGGAATGACCCCCGGGGAGACCCCGGGTGGGGGGGGGTGTGAGTATAGCCTGCCCTTTTTTCCGGGAAAAAGCGGATCATAGATATGAGGGCGGAAGAGAGGAACCAAGGGGTCTAGGATTCGAGGAATCTCAAGGAAAGAAGTCAGGACGGTGGATGATGAGTCGCAGGAAGACGCCGAAGCCGGAGCATCAGGGACCGTACGACTTGCGGCTTTGGGCGATTGTGGACAGCCTGGTGACGGATATTTCTGGAGAAGACCAAGTGACGCAATAGGCGATTCCCGACGCACGGGCGGACGGATTTCGGGGCGCGCAAGGCCCAAGAGAACTGGTGGTTCAGCGATCCTCCGAGTTCAATCATAAATTGATTGATCTCAGTCGGTTAAGCCCCGTTGCGTCGCTGAAAGCCCGCATACAGGGGTCGCCTGGGGGCCAGCCATTTGAGGAGCTGTCGAAGAAGCCATGAAACAGGCATTGAGCGGAGCTTTGATCTGAACTTTCAGGCGAGCTTTGACGCGAGCTTTCGACTGAGCTTTGAAGCAAGCGATGAGACAAGCGATGCGCTGAGCTTTGAGGCGAGCGATGGGCGAAGCGATGTGACTAGCTTTGAGATGAGCAATGGAGGAAGCTATGAAGTGAGCTTTCGAGTAAGCATTCTAGGGTACTTTCCAGCGAACTCTGAAACGAGCTTTCCAGCGAGCTTTCGCCGCAGCTTTGAGCTGCCCGTTTAGGGGTCCAATGGTTAAGGAATCAAGGGGGCGAGAGATCGAGATTCAGGCTGGTCCGATCCTGACAACAAGCGTCGCCCTGTGACAGGCAAGGAGGCGGGTCTGTAAGCCGAGTTCTGTACGCACGGGCTTGGGACACGATCCCAATTGAGAACAATTGGGTCATGTTCCCGCCCGGGTGACGGTCATTTATCTGGGCATGCGGTTGCCCGCATGTCTCAAGCGACCTACCCGAGAACTTGAATGGACCGGGCCAGTCCGGTTCTCATATTGGTCTTGCACCGGGCAGGGTTTTTCCATCCCGCGTGTCACCGCGCGGGATAGTGCGCTCTTACCGCACTTTTTCACCCTTACCGTATCCGAAGACGCGGCGGTTTGGTTTCTGTGACACTGTCCGTCCACGGGCCGTCACCGGCCCGCAGCCTCGCTCTTAACGAGTGCCTCGCCCTGGGTG
>CAZSUX010000278.1:0-4013 GCA_964610135.1 uncultured bacterium
TGCTCAAGGCCGAGCCGGAAATGCTGGGTTCTGCGATCAAAGATGCGAGGCCCGCTCCCTACCAGGGTTCGGAGCCGGGGCTTGCCAATACATGGATCGTCAGTCTCAAGCTCGGGCGGAAGGACGCAGCCGTGTTTGCGCAGGTCACGGGCCGCAACATCGGCCGGCGACTGGCTATTGTCCTCGATAACGTAGTGAAGTCCGCACCGGTGATTCAGTCGCGGATTCCGGATGGCAACGCGATGATCACCACCAATGAAGTCAATCCCGATGAGTCGCGTGACTTGGCGATAGTGCTCCGGTCCGGCGCCCTGCCCGCTCCGGTCAACACTATCGAGGAGCGGTCGGTCGGCGCTTCTCTCGGCGGCGATTCTATTCGCCGCGGCATCCTCGCGAGCCTCATCGGCGCATTGGTTGTTGTGGTGTTCATGGTCGTCTACTATTCGGTTGCAGGCGTGTTGGCTGACTTCGCGTTGTTATTTAACGTGTTCTTCCTGCTGGCAATACTGGCTGGACTGCGTGCGACCATGACGCTCCCGGGTCTGGCGGCAATGGCCCTTACCATTGGTATGGCCGTGGATGCAAACGTACTGGTGTTCGAGCGGATACGCGAGGAACTGCGCTGGGGCAAGACGGTGATGGCCGCGGTGGATACGGGCTACGATCGTGCCTTTGTGACAATCGTCGACGCCAATGCCACGACGATAATCACGGCCATCGCGCTCTACTTCATCGGCAGCGGTCCGATTCGCGGGTTTGCGACAACCCTCGCGGCCGGCCTGGTAATCAACGTCATCACCGCGGTGTTCCTGACCAGGTTCATCTTCGACTGGTGGCTTACCCGGTTCGAGGTCAGGAAGCTGAGGATATAACACATGCGACTAATCGGCGATACCAACATACCGTTTGTTTCGAAGAGGAAGCTGTTCTTTGTGCTGTCCGGGCTCGCGATGCTCGCGAGCATCGCAGTCATCGTTATCCGCGGCGGATTCAACTACGGCGTCGATTTCACGGGCGGCTCACTGGTGCAGGTGCATTTTACTCAACCGGTTTCGACCGACGCGATGCGCGGTGTCCTGGAGAAGATTGGTGAGGGCGGCGCGGGACTTCAGCGTTACGAGCGGGGCGACTTCTTGATCCGTGCGAAAGCACGGGAATTCCCGGGGCGGGAGACATTCAGCGGGGTGCTCAGCCGGGAGTTGGTGGCTTCCTTTCCCGGCAACCAGTTTGAGATCCTGCGCGACGAGATGGTCGGCCCCCAGATCTCCAAAGAGCTGCAGGGGAAAGTTCTCTTGGCGGTGGCGCTGGGCCTGATCGGCATCCTCGTCTACGTCAGTTTCCGGTTCGACTTCCGTTTCGGTACCGGCGCCGTACTTTCGTTGGTGCATGACACGCTGATAACGCTCGGGTTCGTGGCGCTCTTCAACAAGGAGGTCACGATAACCCTGATCGCGGCGGTGCTGACGATGATCGGCTACTCGGTGAACGATTCCATCGTGGTGTCGGACCGGATCCGCGAAGACGTCCGGAAGATGCGCAAGGAATCGTTCCTTGACGTCTGCAACCAGGCGATCAACAAGACACTCAGCCGCACGATGGTTACTTCACTGACCGTGCTGTTCGTGACGCTGGCCCTGCTCATCTTCGGCGCGGCGAGCATCAAGGACTTCGCGTTCGTGATGACCATCGGCACCCTGGTGGGAACCTACTCCTCGATCTTCGTCGTCGTGAACTTCGTGGCCGCATGGGAGCAGAAGTTCCCCAGCAAGCGCCGCCGCTAGGGCGGACGCGCTTCTTCCTGGAGGCGCTGGTCGGCAGCAGCCTCTTCACCGGCTACTTCCCGATCGCGCCGGCGACAGCTACGAGCTTCCTCGTGCTGTTACCGGCTTTCTTTCTTGCCCGGCTGCCGGCCTGGAACGCCGCGGCCGTCGTCGCGGTGTTCTTCATCGGTGTGCCGATTGCCACGGACCTTGAGCGAGTCTGGGGCAAGGATCCCCACCGGGTCACAATCGACGAGGTCGCCGGTACGCTGGCGACGTTCTTCATGAACCCGGTTTCGATCTGGGGCCTGGGAGTCGGGTTCCTTGTCTGGCGCTTCTTCGACATCGTCAAACTGCCGTTCATCGACAAGTCTCAGCGGCTGCCCGGCGGATGGGGCATCATGGTGGACGACATGCTTGCCGGGATCTGCGCCAATCTGGTCCTTCGCTTGAGTCTCCTCCTCCTTCCGGTCCTGAGATTCCACTGATGTCCGGCTCAGGAGCCATAGGTGTTGAGCGGGCTATCGGCCGGCTGCTACTAAAGCGGAAGATGATCCTCACCGTTGCCGAGTCCTGCACTGGAGGTCTGATCGGCGACCGCCTTACGAATGTCCCGGGTAGTTCCCGGTACTTCGCCGGGGGCGTGATCGCCTACTCGAACGGCGTGAAGGCCACCACACTCGGCGTGAAGAAGCAGACGCTGGAGAAGTGGGGAGCAGTCAGCGAACCGACGGCCAGAGAGATGGCTGCTGGCGCCTGCAGGCGACTCCGGGCGCAGGTCGGCGTGGCGGTCTCCGGCATCGCCGGCCCGGGCGGCGGCTCCATGGCCAAGCCGGTCGGGTTGGTATACGTTTGTGTGAGGATAGGAAGGCGGATTGCGGTCGAGCGGCACCAGTTCCGAGGCGGCCGCCGAGCGGTGAAGGAGCAGTCGGCTGAGGCTGCGCTGCAGCTCTGTCGCCGGGCGCTGGAGGATGGAGCATGAGTGAAGCGATCCGGTCCTTTGTCGCGGTCAGCATTTCCGAGGGCGCGAGAGGTCAGATTTCCGATCTCCTAGGCAGGCTGCGGCGTGAGTCAGGTCCTGCTGTACGATGGGTCAGGCCCGAGTTGATGCACCTGACACTGGCCTTCCTGGGAGAGGTCTCCCAGGACTTCTTGCATTCTGTCAACGGACCGCTGACCCAGGTTGCCCGGCGAAACGCAGCCTTCGGAATGAAGCTGAAAGGGCTGGGGGCCTTTCCGAGTCCGCAGCGGGCGCGGGTCGCCTGGATTGGCACTGACCAGGGCAGGGAAGAAGTCTGCGCATTGCAGAGAGACGTGGTCAAGGCATTGTGTTCCGTGGGCTACGAGCCGGAGCGGAGGCCCTTCAGTCCACACCTTACGATTGGTCGTCTTCGCATTCCCGACGATATCAGCAAGGCCGTTGCCGTGCAGTTCGAGTCCGAGCCGTTCAGAATAGACAATGTCGTGCTGTTCCGCAGCGTACTTGGGCCCGCGGGGCCGACGTACAACCGACTGTCCGAGTTTCCCCTGCAGTCGGACTGAGCCCTGCTGCTTGACATCGGGCAGCGGCGTGCCATCATATGACTGGTCTGGTCGGGGCGGTTCCGAACGCCGGCCATGCCGCTGAGAGAATCGAGCGTAACTGGAGGTCGCAGTGTTTGAACTGAAGCCGGCAGTCTGGATAATCGCGGGTCTGGTTCTGGCTGCCTTGGAGATGATTGTGCCGGGATTCGTGATTATCTGGTTCGGGGTCGCCGGTGTCGTAACTGGTGTTCTGGCGATCTTTGTCCACAATCCGTACGTCCAGTTCGGAGTCTTCCTGTTTCTGTCCGCGGTGATGGTCGTGTTCTCGCAGCGGATCGGGCGGAGGATGACTCATCCTGAACCTGAATTGGTCGGTGCCAATCGGATGGTGGGCGCGACCGGTCGGGTGGTCGCCGACATCAAACCGCCCGAGTTCGGCCGGGTGAACGTGCGCGGCGAGGAGTGGCGGGCGGCGGCGTTGCGCGAACTGGCGGTCGGCGCCAACGTCCGGGTGGTCTCGGTCGACGGGACCCACCTGGTGGTCGAGTGAGTCAACGAAAGGAGCTGAAATGAGCGGAACGCTGCTGATAGTCATTCTCGTCTTTATCTTCCTGGTGGCCCTCCTGGGCATCAAGACTGTGCGGCCGTACCAGTTGGCCTGCGTCGAGCGGCTGGGTAAGTACCAGCGCACCGTCCGGCCGGGGCTGAATTTCATCTTGCCGTTCATCG
>CAZSUX010000279.1:0-4003 GCA_964610135.1 uncultured bacterium
AGCACCCGAAGTTCGACGTGGACGTGCTGATTATCGGCGCGGGCGGGGCCGGCGTCTCCGCGGCGCTGGTGGCTGCGGCCCGCGGCGCGAAGGTGCTGATCGTTACCAAGCTCCGCATCGGCGACGCCAATACGATGATGGCGCAGGGCGGAATCCAGGCCGCAGACAAGGCGAACGACTCGCCGGAGCGGCACTACCTCGATGTGATGGGCGGCGGCCACTTCAAGAATATCCCCGAGCTGGCGCGGGCACTGGTCACCGACGCGCCGGGCATCATCGAGTGGCTTGAAGAAATGGGCGTGATGTTCGACAAAGAGGCCGACGGCACGATGGTCTCGATTCACGGCGGTGGTACCTCGCGCAAGCGGATGCACGCGGCGCGCGACTACACCGGTGCGGAGATAATGCGCACCCTGCGTGACGAGTTCCGCAACCAGAACCTGGACCTGATTGAGTACTGCGCGGCGGTCGAACTGCTGACCGACGAACACGGTGCCTGCCGCGGGGCAGCATTCGTCAACCTCGAAACTCAGGAGCACTTCGTCGTCCGGGCGAAGACGACCATCATCGCCACGGGCGGCTGTGGCCGGCTCCACGTCCAGGGCTTTCCCTGCACCAACCACTACGGAGCGACCGCGGACGGATTGGTACTTGCGTACCGGGCCGGGGCCAAGCTTGCATTCATCGACACCATCCAGTACCACCCGACCGGCGCGGCCTACCCCGAGCAGATTTTCGGCCTGCTGATTACCGAGAAGGTGCGGGGCGTCGGCGCGCACCTGGTCAACGCCGAAGGCAACCGGTTCATCTACGAACTGGAAAGCCGCGACGTGACCGCTTCGGCCATCATCCGCGAGTGCAAAGGCCGGAACCTGGGCGTGGCCACGCCGACAGAACGCCTCGGGGTGTGGCTCGACACGCCGCTCATCGAAGTGCTCAAAGGCCCGGGCGCGGTGAAGAAGAACCTGCCGGCGATGTACCACCAGTACGAGCGGTTCGGCATCTTCATGGACAAGGAGCCGATCCTCACCTACCCGACCCAGCACTACCAGAATGGCGGCATCCTTATCAAGGACAACAGCGAAACCGGCGTGGCGAACCTCTACGCGGCAGGCGAAGCCGCCGGCGGCATTCACGGCCGGAACCGACTGATGGGTAACTCGCTGCTCGACATCCTCGTGTTCGGCCGCCGGGCCGGGATCGCGGCGGCGGAAGCGGCGAAGGCCATCAAGCTCGACGGCAGCGGCTTCAAGCACGTCGTCGCGTACGAGGCCGAGCTGAAGGCGGCATCGGTGCCGCCGGAACGCCGCTCGCCGATGCTCCTGCCTGAATACCGGAGACCGGAGTTCAAGACGCCGTTTCCCTTCGCCGCCCTCGGCTGCGAGTAAGGGCATCGCGGCAATCGCGTCCGCCGGCGTTTGCTCATGACCCCGGCAATTGAAGTCAGCGGGCTCGCCCGCCGGTTTAAGGCATTCACCGCGGTCGACAACATCTCTTTTGCCGTCAGCCCCGGCGAGGTATTCGGGTTCCTGGGGCCCAACGGCGCGGGCAAGACTACGACCGTCCGCGTGCTCTGTACCCTGATCCGGCCGAGTGCGGGCACGGCCCATGTGGCCGGGTTCGACGTCGTGCGCCAGCACAACGACGTACGCCGTTCCATCGGCATCATCTTCCAGGACCCATCGCTCGACGACCGGCTGACCGCGCGCGAGAACCTGCGTTTCCACGCGATGATATACAAGGTCCCGCGAGCCGAAGTGAACTCGCGCATCGCGGACGCGCTGGACTGGATGGAGCTCTCCGACCGGGCAGCCGACCTTGTCCGCAACTTCTCCGGCGGCATGAAGCGGCGGCTGGAGATTGCCCGTGGCCTGCTGCACGCGCCCAGGGTGCTGTTCCTTGACGAACCGACGCTGGGCCTCGACCCGCAGACCCGCTCGCGCATCTGGGAACGCATGCTCAAGCTGCGGCGAGAGCGGGGCACGACTTTGTTCCTCACCACCCACTACATGGATGAGGCGGAAAACTGCGACCGCATCGCCATCATCGACCACGGCCGGATTATCGCGCTCGACACGCCGGCGAAGCTGAAGGCACAGGTGCAAGGCGACTGCATTCGCCTGGAAACCGGGGACGACGTGGCGGCTGAGGCGGAAGTGAAACAACGGTACGGGGTCGAGGTCGTGCGGGATGCGACCGGGCTCCACTTTGAGGTAGAGAACGGCGCCGCATTCGTACCCGGACTGGTACGGGGGCTGTCGGTGCCAGTGCGGACGGTGAGCGTGCGACCACCAACGTTGGAAGACGTCTTCCTGAAGATGACCGGTCGGGAAATCCGGGACGACGAAGCGAGCAACCACGATAAGCTGAAGGGCCGGCTCAAGCGGATGGGACGAGCGTGGAGATGAGGATTCGAACAATGCAGAAGTCAGAATCCAGAAACCAGAATTCAGGAATCCGGGAACTCTGGTCTCTGGACTCTGGATTATCGGATACCGCATGATTGACTTCGCTTGCATCCGCATGATCTGGCAGCGGGACATCATCCGCTACTTCCGGGAGAAGAGCCAGCTCTACGGGTCTCTGAGCCGGCCGGTGCTCTGGCTCTTCGTCCTCGGCCTGGGCCTGCGCGGCTCCGCCGGCTCAATCGGCAACGTCAACTACACGCAGTTCATCTTCCCGGGCATCATCGCGATGACCGCGATATTCACGTCGATCCAGTCGGCTATCAGCATCATCTGGGACCGCGAGTTCGGGTTCCTGAAGGAGATTCTCGTCGCGCCGGTCCCGCGCACGTCGATTGTCATCGGCAAGGGACTGGCCGGCACCACGCTGTCTCTCATCCAGGGCTGTATCATCATCCTGCTCGCGCCGCTGGTGCACGTGCGGATTCCCCTGGTCAACATCGTGCCGCTAATCTTCGTCATGGCGCTGCTGTCGTTCGGTCTGACCGGTATCGGGATCGTGATTGCGGCGCGGATGACTTCGTTCCAGGGATTCGGCACCATCATGAACTTCATCATCATGCCGATGTGGTTCCTCTCCGGCGCGCTGTTCCCGGCGAAGAACCTGCCGGCGTGGCTCAATGTCCTCGTGCGCGCGAATCCGCTCACCTACGGTGTGGATTTGGTGCGGAAGCTGGTGCTGGGATTCTCCTACCACTCCCCGTTGTTCGATCTCGTGTTCCTGCTCGGGTTCGGCGTGCTCACCACCACGGCCGCGGTTTTCTTCTTCAATCGCGGGGAGTACTAGCCGGTGAACGGAGCGAGCCTGCTGAAACTACTCGCATCGCTCGCCGTGGTGCTGGCCGCGGGCGGAATCGGCTCGCTTGCCACAATGCGGGCGATCCCGACGTGGTACCAGACTCTCACGAAGCCACCGTTCAACCCGCCCGGATGGCTGTTCGGGCCGGCCTGGACCTTGCTCTACCTGTTGATGGCGGTCGCGGCGTGGCTGGTCTGGAAGCAGGGCATGGGCGCGGCCGGGGTCAAGCTCGCGCTGGCGGCGTTCCTGCTGCAACTCGTACTCAACGCACTCTGGTCCGTCCTCTTCTTCGGCCTCCGCTCCCCGCTCGCCGGGCTGGTGGATATCAGCGTCCTGTGGCTGGCAATCCTCGCGACTATCGTCCTCTTCTTCCGCGTCTCGGTCCCGGCCGGTATCCTGCTCCTGCCCTACATCGCCTGGGTCAGCTTCGCTGCCGTCCTCAATGCCGCCATCCTCCGTCTGAACCGCTAGTCACCGCGCAGTCCCGAACTCCGCCCGACGGGCGGAAGCAGCCCGCAGCTACCGGGTGAGGCGACTCGTGTCCGGCGGCAGGGCGTTGAGTTGGTTAATCATATCCTGGGTCAGCTCTCCGCTGTCGGTTACCTGCCAGACCGCCTCCTGCACAGTGTAGAGGCCCAGGGTTATGTCCTTGTCCCGGACGATGTCGATAATCTGCTGGAGGTTGGCGTTGTCGGTAACCGGGCCGATGTCGTACGTGTCGACCGATTCGGGCACGTCC
>CAZSUX010000280.1:0-3955 GCA_964610135.1 uncultured bacterium
GCGTTCGCGACCGTGAAGACCGCGGTTGACGCGATGAAGTCCGGGGCGTTCGACTACGTGCAGAAGCCCTTTGACAACGACCGACTGAAGGGGCTGGTGGCCAATGCTCTCAGCCTGCGCGACCTGAAGATCGAGAACGTGCGGCTGCGGGATGAGGTTGCAGGCAAGTACGGCCTCAGTGCGATTGTCGGCACCAGCCCGCAGATGGAGAAGGTGCGCGAGATGGTGCGGCTGGCTGCGCCGAGCGAGGCGGCGGTGATGATTCTGGGCGAGACCGGCACGGGCAAGGAGCTGGTGGCGCGGGCCATCCACTTCCTGGGCGCGCGAGCGGCACGGCCGTTCGTGGCGGTGAACTGCGGGGCTATCCCTGAGAACCTGGTCGAGAGCGAGCTGTTCGGGCACAAGAAGGGCTCGTTCACCGGCGCGGTGAGCGACCGGGACGGACGGTTCGTTCAGGCTGACACCGGCACGATCTTCCTGGACGAAGTGACGGAGATGAAGCGGGACCTGCAGGTCAAGCTGCTGCGGGCAATTGAGGCGCACGAGGTTCAGCCGGTGGGCAGCACCGAGACGCTCAAGGTTGATGTGAGGATTGTCAGCGCGACCAACCGGAGCCCGATGGAGTGCGTGCGCGACGGCGAGTTCCGCGAGGACCTGTACTACCGCCTCAATGTCTTTGCCCTGCCGATTCCGGCTTTGCGCGAGCACCGGCAGGACATACCCGAACTGGTCGCCTCGTATCTGGTCCAGCGCGGTTACGGGCCGGAGGCCGTCAGCCGGGAAGCGCTTGAGCTGCTCGCCGAGCATGACTTTCCCGGCAACGTTCGCGAGCTTCAGAACGTGATTGAGTCCGGCCTGATTCTGAGCGGTGGAAAGTCAGTTCAGCCCGAGCACATAGCCGACCGGCTCATCGCGGGCGGGGACATGACCCAATTGTCCTCAATTGGGATCGTGTCCCCAGCCGGGCGGTCGGATCGTGTCCCGGAGGCCTCCAGCCTGGCGACACTGGGCGATCTTGAACGGAGCCATCTCGAGGCCGCGCTCAAGAGAACCAGCGGCAATCAGTCACAGGCCGCGCGGCTGCTCGGCATCTCCCGCGCGACTCTTCTGTACCGCATGAAGAAGCACGGGCTGGGCTGAGTTGAAGACGCGTCTGTCGCTCTTGCTGATTCTGGCGCTGATGTCGTCGACAGGAAATGCCGGTGGACTACCGAAGCGCTCTGCACAGGCAGGGCAAGTCAAGTTCACGGCCACGTTGCTGGAGAATACAGTGCGGATAGGCGAAACGCTGCTCGTAACGTGCGCAGTCCGAAACGTCACTACCGATACTCAGTACATACCAATTGGCATCCCGCGGGACCTGCAATCTTGCGGGGCTGTGGGCTACACTGTGGTGAATTCTCAGGGGCTCTCCTTTGGACTCAAACCGTATGCGTTGAGCACAGTAGGTTGGATCAGTAAGTCCTGCATCCCTATACCTCCGCGCGATAGCATCTACTGGCATCAGCTCCTGCCGCTCGATCACTACTACTCATTTGTTCAGGGAAAGGCCGTGCAATTCGAACAGACATCGGGCAGCTACAGACTCGTGACCGCGCTGCTGCTACCGGTTTTCCCAGCGGGGGATCAATTTCCGAGCGAGGAGGAATGCCTGTCTCTCACCGATACAGCGCATTTTGAACTCACATCTGACCCCAAGCTCTCAAGCTTCATTGAACCGTACCGCGAGGCGTTGAGCATAGGACTGTGGACGCGTTATGTGACGGTCGAGGATCAGGAGCTCGTTCGAATCCTGGAATCGCTGGCGTCTCGACCGACTGGTGCCGATGCCACCTATCCGTACCTCGAATACCTGACACCACACGCCTTGAGCGTGGTCAAGGGTGGTTCACCTGATGCGATTCCAGAGGCCAAGCGTTTTGTGGCGAAGCATGCGGGCCACCCACTCTCGGAGGAGATGGTTTTTGATATGTGGTACTTCCTCGGTCGGCTTGGGAGGAGCACAGCGCAGGATTCGCTGGCGCAGGTGCTTCTGAAGACCTATCCGCGCAACACTCGCACCCAACTCATGCAGCGGTGGCTGAAAGCTCGTGGTCAATAGCGCCCTGCCTGATATCAGACAGTCGCTGTAGCATAGCAGACAACTCCGGGTTCCCGAGAGACGGTTCGTCTCGGTAGTCTCCCCTCAAAGCGGTACCGCTGTTCCGGTGGCACGGGTAGTGCATTGCTCCATGGCGATGTGCGGATACGCAAACTCCAACTGGATGTTCAGCCTGACCTCGCTGGTGGTGTTCGCCGGACTGATGGTGGCATCGGTGGTCTTTCTGGTCAGGTCGTTCAACCAGAAGCCGGAGAAGAGAGACGATGAGTAGAAGTACCCTCGTCCTGCTTCTCGCGGCTGCCGTGGCCGTTGCCGGCACGAGCGTCCGCCTTGGCGGTGCGCTGTATCCCCGCTTCATGTTCGATGCCATGGGCTCGAGTTTCGAGTTGATGGGTGCCGAAGGTAACATCGAGGCCCAGGTCTCAGGTGAAACCCGGGACATCGTTACCGCGCTGATTCAGGTTCGGGCCGCCGGAGCGATGTCGGGCTGGACCAGCGGGTTCCACTTCGGCCAGGCTTACGCGTTGCTGCCGCTCGGGCTGTCGCTGCCGACAATCAAGGTCGGGCAGGCGGTGATTCCCTTCGGGCTGCTCGCCGACTATGACATTCACGGACAGATAATTCAGACACCATTTGCCAAGACCCTGGGTCTGCGCCTCGATCCGGGTCTCGGCGTCCTGGGCGTGCTCGGGCACACTGACTACCGCCTCTGGTTGTCCAACGGAAACGGACCGGACATGATGGACAACGATAGAGGAAAGGTCGTTACCGCCCGAGTTGCGCCCAGGTTCCTATTGGGCGATGCCGATGTGACGCTCGGCCTGAGCGGTCTTGCCGGCTCGCTGCCGTACTGGTCATTGGACAGCCTCCCCAAGATGATTGAGGGCCCCCGGCTCTATGTGAGCAAATACCGGCTCGGTCTAGACAACAACGTAGACTGGGGGCCCTTGATCATCAGGCTTGAAGGCACCGCCGGCAAAGACTCAACGCTGTCGCAGCCGTTCGTGTACGGCTACTACGGCGAGGCCCGGTACGCGATCGTGCGCTGGCTGGAGCCGATGGTCGCCTACGACGGGTTCCACACCGGTGAAGGTTCGGTCCGCACGCTGAGCGTAGGGCTGAACTATTACCCGCCTGACGTGTCGGCACTGGAAATCCAGACCGCGTTTCAGCGGAACTTCCTCAATACCACGGCTCAGAATATGGAGGACTGGCATGTCATCGCGCAACTTGCTGTCAGATTCTAGAAGAACGAACCGCCAAAACGCAAAGGGGAAAGTGGAAATGGCGAAGTGCGAGCAGGGACACCGGAGAGAGGCCGTGTCATTCCGAGTGAGTCCGACGAATCGAGGAATCTCTCAGGCGAGACCCCTCCAATCGCTTCGCTCCGTCGGGGTGACAAAGCATCCATGCTCCTGGACTTTCGGTTTTCTCTTCCTGATGGTTTTGCTCGCAGGGACCGCGGCGGCATCGCTCTGCGTTTGGCGGCAGCCGGACGCGGACATATCCGGGATATTCGGCTCCGGCAGCTACAAGACCGTATTCGCGGACATCACCGATGCCCAGAAGCAGAAGGTCGAGAAGCGACTGGGCTTCTCGCTGGACGCGGACGAGACCCAGTTCAAGTACTTCCCGGTGTACAAAGGCAAGCAGAGGGCCGGGACAGTGATGACCCACGCGGGCAAAGGACAGTTCGGGGCAATCGAGGTCGTAGTGGCAGTCGTGGCCGGCGACTCCGGGCCGGTCATCAAGGAAGTTCGGATTCAACGTGACCGGGAAAAGGCCAAGGCCGCGCTGCGCGGCAAGGAGTTCCTGGGCCAATTCAAAGGCAAGGGTCTGACCGACGCGTTCAAG
>CAZSUX010000281.1:0-3953 GCA_964610135.1 uncultured bacterium
GGCCGAGCGAGGTCACGATGTAGCTCTTTTTCGTCACGCCGAAGTCCAGTTCAAGCACGACCCCGAGCCGTCCGCTGACTAGTATGTAGAACTTGGTGGCCGGCTCGCCCTGCACGTCGACCGTGTCACCGGCCTTGACTTCACCGACGCGGGCAATGCTCGCCACGCGGTCAACGTCCGCATCGGTAAGATGCGCGAACTCAGGTATCGCCTTAAGAAACGCCTTAGTGTCCATCGCTGTCTCCGTTTCGGTTAGAGCACTCCACAGCTAGGGTAACACCGCTGCCGCGCAGTGTCAAACGAACCGGAGTCTTGACCGGGCGCCGGTGGGCCCTATTATTGGTGTTGTGACTCGCCTCGTCTGGGTCATCATCTTCGCCCTGCTCATCGGGGCGCTCATCCTCGTCTCGCTCAGGAGCCTGCCCGGCTCCCGCATCAACCAGCGACTGGTCGAGGTCGAGCAGGCGCGCGAGACCCTGTCACTGCTGTTCCCGGATAGCCGATTCCGCATCCAGTTCTCGACCCCGAGTCCGGGCGTCCGCAATCTCGTGGTTACGATTCAGCCGGGGCGGGCCGACTCAACTTCGGTAGCCGAACAGGCGGATTCAGCCGAGTCGGTCGTCCGCCGCCGGGTCGACCTTGCCGGCTACGACTCGCTAGTCGTCGCCGTCTTCGACCGCGTCTACCGAGCCGTTCCCGTCCGATAGCGAACCGCTGTCGCCACCCGCTCCAGATACGATTGTGCTGTGGACCTAGAAGCGGTCGTTCAGGGAGATATCGAGCGTACGATTGAGCTTGGTATCGGACCTGTTGCCAAGCACGTCGCGCAGGCCCACTACCATCCGGACCCGGTCGGCAAACGTCCAGCCGATACCGAAGTTCAGGAACCCCCGGTTCGCATCCGTTTTGTCGTTCAAGGCCGGATCGTATTCTAGAATCAGTTCGACATTGCCGGGCAGCAGCGCATTGAACGCGACGAACCCGTCGAGTCCATCCCAGTAGTTGACGCCAAACTGGCAGTGAGTCCGGACTGCGTCCAGCGTCTTGCCGACGCACAGGTATCCGCCCTTCTCCTTCACCTCGTAGGCATCGTTGCCCGGAACGTAGTCGTCGTAGCCCTGGTTCTCGAACCCGAGCACGAGATTGGGCATGTAACCTTGCTCCTGGAGGATTGCAAGCCGGGCCTGGAAATCGGGCCGGTGGCGGCCGTAGAACTGCGGCGACGTACTGCCGATGATGTAGTTGCCGCCGTATGACATCCCGAGCGTAACCCGGTCGAACAGACCGAGGCCGAACCGCATCAAGACGCCACCGCTGCCCCAGAGACGGGCACTGGCGTAGTACTCGGCATGGGCGAGAGAAATGGGCACGGGCTGGTCGATATTGTACAGGATGGCGGACGCGGGCAGGCAGACCGCAAGAACCAGGAGGATGATTCTCATCCGCGGTCAGAATAGGTCAATCGATGCCCGCTGTCAAGCCGTGAACTGGGATTGACCGGCAGCCACAGGACCCTCCGGAACCCGAAGATACGGCCTGCCGGGAACCGGGGCAGCAGTACTCGCCGGCTGAGCTTCCGGTCCGGTCCGTGGAGCCGGCGGTCTTCGCCCACAAAGACAGGACCGCCGCACCGGCCCGGAAGTCAAGCTGGCAAACCGCAGCCGCAACCGACATTGACGCCCCTCTGTCAGGCTGTTACACTGGCTTCGGCAATGAAGAGGCTTCTGCCCTATCTGCTGATTGTGGGGCTGGCGTCGGCGCTGGCCGTGTCGCTCTGGACCAATTGGGCCGCGCCCCCTCGCCGCCCGATCGTTGGGACTATCGTGCCGGCATCCATCGGCGATGACATATCGACCTCCCGCACCAACGCCATCGTGCTCGCTGCCCGCAAGGTCAGCCCGGCGGTCGTATCGGTCGTGGTCACTCAGACCCGCGTCGTTACGTACGACCCTTTCGGCGGGCTCGGGTTGGATGATTTCTTCCGCGATTTCTTCCCGCGCCGCGCCTACCGCCAGGAAGTCAAATCGATGGGCTCGGGCGTCATCATCTCCCCCGACGGCGACGTCGTGACCAACGCCCATGTCGTGCTCAACGCTACACAGATCAAGGTCACGCTGCCGGACAACCGTGAGTTCGCCGCCGAACTGGAGGGAATCGACCAGACCCGAGACCTGGCGCTGCTCAGACTGAAGGCAAAGGACCTGCCGGCGGCGACCATGGGCAACTCGGACGACGTGATGATCGGAGAGTGGTCGATTGCCATCGGCAACCCGTTCGGGTTCATGCTTGAGGACGCGCAGCCGACGGTCACGGTCGGCGTGGTCTCGGCCCTGCACCGCGACATCAAGTCGAGCGGTGGCGGCCAGGTCTATGCCGACATGGTTCAGACCGACGCGGCCATCAACCCGGGCAATTCGGGCGGCGCACTGGTGAACGCCGCTGGCGAAGTCATCGGCATCAATACCTTCATCTTCAGCCACTCCGGCGGCTCTGAGGGCATCGGCTTCGCCCGGCCCATCAATGATGTGAAGCAGTTCGTCAGAGAAGCACGCGGCGCTGCCTCCGTCACGAACTACGAACGGGTCGAGACTGGCCTCGACGTAGCCGTCGCTGACATCAATCCGTTGCTGCGGGGCAGCTTCGCCCTCGACTATCGGCGGGGCGTGGTCGTGGTCGAGGTCAAGGCCGGAGGCATCGGCGAAACCATCGGCATGGCGCCCGGGGACGTGATTCGTATGGCGCAGGGCAAAACTGTCAACTCGGCGCCGGCGTTCGCCCGGCTCTACGAACGCCTTGCCGGGACCATCGACATCGTGATTGACCGCGGAGGGGAGCAAATCAGACTGCTCTACAGGCTAAAATGACAACACGCTACGATACTCCGGAAATGGCCGCGCTCTGGAACGAAGAGGCGAAGTTCCGCTCGTGGCTGCTGGTCGAGAAGACCGTCGCCTCGGTACAGGCCGAACTCGGCATCATACCGAAGACCGCGGCTCGCGCCATCCAGCGCGCAACATTCAAGCTGAAGGAAATCGACGAGTTCGAGCGAGTTACCAACCACGATGTCATCGCGTTCACCCGCAGCGTGGCGAAATCCGTCGGACAGGCGGGCAAGTACGTCCACTACGGGCTCACGTCCTACGACATCGTCGACACCGCGCTCTCGCTGCGCTGTATCTCCGCGCTGGAAATAGTCCAGCTCGCCCTCGGGGGCCTGCGCCTCGAGACCGCGCGCCTGGCGCTTAAGCATAAGCACACACCGATGATGGGTCGTACCCACGGGGTCCATGCCGAACCGATAACCTTCGGCCTCAAATGCCTGTCGTGGTTCGAGGAAACCAACCGTAACCTCCGGCGCCTTGCCGCGGCAGCCGACGAGATGCGCCATGGCAAGATCTCCGGCGTGGTCGGCGGCTACACCCAACTGGGGCCCGACGTCGAGGCCAAGGCGCTGTCCCGTCTGAGCCTCAAGCCCGAGCCGGTTTCTACCCAGGTGATCCCGCGCGACCGTCACGCCGCGATGCTCGACACGCTGGCACTGGTAGCCACCGGGCTTGAGCGAATCGCAACCGAAATCCGCAACCTCCAACGCACGGAAATCGGTGAACTGGCCGAGCCCTTCTCGAAGGGCCAGCGCGGCTCTTCAGCCATGCCCCACAAGAAGAATCCGATAATCTGCGAGCGCATTACCAGCCTTGCCCGCCTGGTTCGCGCCTACGCCCAGGTCGCGCTGGACAACATCTGTCTCTGGCACGAACGTGACCTGTCCAACTCAGCCAACGAGCGCGTCATCATCCCCGAAGCATTCACCGTCACCCACTACATGATTCGCAAGCTGACCGGCGTGCTCGCCGGGCTGGTCGTGCGGCCGGAGCGGATGCTGCAGAACCTCGAGTCTTCGGGCCAGACGTTCTTCTCGCAAGCGGTAATGCTCGAACTCGTCCGCGCCGGGA
>CAZSUX010000282.1:0-3949 GCA_964610135.1 uncultured bacterium
TTCCTCGCGTCGTCCCGCGCGAAGTAGCTTGTTCTCAACCTCAACCTCTACCTTAACCTGGCCCTGTCCAAACCACGGGGGAGGCATAGGAGGGGTCAGAAAGGGAACAGAGGCTAAGGGATTGAGACTAGGGGAGTTAGGACCTTTCCCCTAGGCCGACGGAATGTGTGCTATAGTACACATTGAGGCTCGGGAATGAGCGGCAATTCAGACCCCACCCGCGCGTCAGGAATTGTCTAGTGCGTCCCCGCAGTTACCCGGGGCGGCCCAAAGGCCGCTCTGCCTGTCTACTGCCTACTGCCTACTGCCTGCTGTCTACTGCCTACTGTCTACTCGGCTCTCACCTCGTCACCACGACCTTGGTGACGCTTGACGCATCACGCCTCACGCTCAACGCCTGACGGACGAAGTAGACACCGGGCGCCAGATGGCTGATGTCGTTCGGCCCAGACTTCAGGACTGCGGCTCTGCGGCCGGACGCGTCGAAGAGAACGGCTTCGGTTGGACTGCGCAACGGCGCACTGCGGCTGAGCACCGTCTGAAGACGTGCGGCACGAGGTGGGCTCTCAGGAGCAGCCTGGAGTCCCGCAAAGACGACGCTGTCGTAGACGACCTGAATCACGCTGTCAGCAAGCCCGGCGAGATATAGGCGGTTTGTACGGCTGTTGCGGACAAGGAACCTGGTGATCAACGGCACGCGAACGCCCGATACGACGCTGTCTGTTCGCGCGTCGGCCGCGACGAGATACTCACTCGCGAAGTAAACGTGGTCTCCTGTCCGGTCCTCGCACTGACCCCATGACAAGAATGGCACAGCGAACCTAGAGACAATGCTATCAATGCGGGTGTCGACCACTATCACCGTGTCCGGGTCGTACGGAAGTCCATGCATAATGGTCCAGTAGGCCTTGCGGGCGAGGGGTGCGCAGTAGACCTGCCGCGTCCCTGCATTGGCCGAATGAGGGATAGGCAGACTATCGACGGGCAGCCTCGTGTCCATGTCGATTACGTGCATCGCGTAGTCGGAGACAGCGTAGACCTGGTGGTTGGATGGGTCGTAGCTGGCAGCCTTGCAGTTCAACTGCACCCAAGTGTCCGCGAGAAAGCTGTCACGGAGGCAGTCGAAGACCTTATACCCTCCAGCGACGAGCCAGAGCTGATTGAGCTCCGGGCTCAGAAGCGTACTGCAGTAGGGCCAGACCGAATCGAGTGCTTTGCTGATGGTGTCCGCAGTGCAATCGATTACTAGTAGCTTTTCAGTGTCGCTGCTTGAGATCTTGCCCGATAGGGCGTATAGCTTGTTCAGAGTGGGATGCCATTCCATGTTCAGAGCCCATCCGTGGATCGGTATCTCCTTCACAAAGGTGTCCGTGCCGCAGTCGAGCACGAAAATGCTGCTGTCTCCGCTGCAATACAGCTTGCCGTCGCGAGAGTCAAGTTTGAGACTCCTCAATGACCCATCCACCCGGGCGTAGGACTTGACCTTGCCGGTAGAGCAGTCCACCACACCAACGCCGCTCTTGCCGACGCTGAAGTACAGCTTGTTGTTGACCGAATCCAAGCACACGTCGGTGATAT
The DNA here is from genome assembly GCA_964610135.1 of uncultured bacterium. Lineage (GTDB taxonomy): Bacteria > Hydrothermota > Tepidihabitantia > Tepidihabitantales > Tepidihabitantaceae > UBA2258. The sequence continues at coordinate 1,579 of CAZSUX010000282.1, forward strand.
GCGGCGCCAGCGGCGTCACCCCAACCACCGTGTCGGTCCGGCAATCAATCGCCGTCACCTCATGGCCGTTCCAGGTGAGGAACACCCGTTTCGCTGCCGAGCTGTAGCCGAGTGCGCTGTCCGACTCGGGGTAGAACTGGCGTAGCGTCTGGCCGGTGGAACCATCCAAGATATGGGTGTGACCGTACTGCAGAACGTAGAGCTTGTCGTACTCCGGCACGGCGGCCATGGCAATCGGCCTCCCCGTCAGGTTCCGCCACCAGATGATTGAATCACGCGAGCAGTCCAAGGCGTACACCTGGTAGTAGCCGTAGCACCAAACCGTGAAGTAGACGCGGTTACGCTCCGGGTCACAGGCAAGCAGGTTGACGCTGTCGAGTTTCTGCCAATAAGCCAAGGTATCGGACTTCGTGTCGATCGCGAATAGCCCGTCCTGGTTCCCTACGTAGACCCTTGCTGCGGTCGGCTGAAAGCAAACGGCCAGCGTCTTCCGGAGGTCTGGGATGCTTGCGACCACGCTGTCTCGGTTGCAGTCGATGACTCTGAATGTGTCTGCCGCGCCGACATAGAGCTTGTTGTGCAAGGTGTCGAGATCGAATGTGGCGTTCCTAGCATAAACCGGCAGGGAATCTACGATGCTATCCGTGGCGCAGTCAATCACCGGCATACACCATGTCGCGCAGTAGACGCGGTCAACCAGCGGATTGTAGACCAACCCGGTGACAAGACTGCCAAGCTGTAGTTTCGTGATCGTCTGGTAAGTACTGCAGTCAAGGACGACTACGGCGTATTCGTTCATCAGAGAGATGTAGAGCTTGTTGCGGGCCGGGCTGAAGCAGATGGACTTAACCGGACCAGACTGCATCCTTGCCAGCCTCTCGCCAGTGAGGGTGCTCATCACCAACACGTTGCCGTCCTCGCTGCCAATGAACATCCGCGGGTGCCCAGGGCTCTCATCAAAGGCGACGTGAGTCTTGCCGGTCAGAGGTCCCAGCGAGTCAGGCAGTAGGATCGTCCCATCAAGCACTTGGCCCGAGGCGGTCGATACCGGTAGAACCCCCAGCCCCACCGAGCACAGGAAGAGCAGCAGATTTCGCCTGTTGGTCTGGGTGCCACGGTCATACGGACCGCGGGCGCGGGTGACGTTCACGGCGCCTCCTTTGGTCAAACCTGGACTCTTACCGGTCTTGCCCATATCCCATTATACTCCACCCCCGTCGCTGTCAACAAATGCCGCAAGGGCTGCAAGGGCAGGGGTCGAGGATTTGAGGATTCCAGGGGTCGAGTGTCGGAACCACTCTGCGAGATTCACGAAGTGCGCGGCTGGCCTGAGAGATTCCTCCACTTCGCTCCGCTACGGTCGGAATGACATCACCCTTGGCGGTCTTGGCGTACTTGGCGGTTGCTACATTTCCGACTGACGATTGACGAGCGTCGATTGTCTGGTAGCGGGCAGCGGAAGGAGGTTGTAGTTCCGCCGTGAATCTGCGTCATCTGCGTAGTCTGCGGTTGAGCCTGCGTCGGCAAAACAGGGGACAGTCCAGCAGAGGGGACACGTCCACGGAGCAACACGAGAAACGCGTCGCGGATGTGTCCCCAGTCACACAAGGGCCCTGCGAAGGGACAGTCCCCGTTTTGGGTAGCGGTCTTGGCGGTTCTCCCATCCGCTTCTGCGGCTCCCGCTCCGCGCTTGACGCGGCGAGCGTTGCCGCTTACGCTCTTGGCGACCGAAAGGAGCAGAGCATCGCGCGCGAAGCATCGAGTGTGAAGCGACCGCCGTTCAAGAAGCTGCTGGTCGCGAACCGGGGCGAGATAGCGGTCCGGGTCATCCGCGCCTGCCGCGAGCTGTCGCTCCCGGTCGTCGTGGTATATTCCGAGGCAGACCGGAACTCGCTGCCGGTAATGCTGGCGGACGACGCGGTATGCGTCGGCCCGGGCCCGGCTACCGAGAGCTATCTCATCCCGTCGCGCGTGCTTTCCGCCGCCACCGTGACCGGCTGCGACGCGCTCCATCCCGGCTACGGCTTCCTGTCCGAGAACCCGGACTTCGCCGAGGCGGTTGCCACCTGCAAGATCACCCTTGTCGGACCCGCGCCCGAAACGATGCGGTTGCTCGGGGACAAGGTCGAGGCCCGGCGCCGGATGAAAGCCGCCGGCGTACCGGTCGTGCCCGGCTCGGAGGAACCGCTGGAATTCAGCCGCGAGACCGCGAAGTTCTGCGCCGCTATCGGCTACCCGGTGCTGGTCAAGGCCGCGGCCGGCGGCGGCGGTAAGGGAATGCGCGTCATCAAGCGCGAGGCCGACCTTGAAACCGGGATCCAGATGTGCATGGCCGAGGCCAAGCGCTCGTTCGATGACCAGCGGGTCTATG
>CAZSUX010000283.1:0-3945 GCA_964610135.1 uncultured bacterium
CTCGGTCCTGAGAAACGCCATCGAGATGCGCGGGGCCGCGCTCGGGCTCTGGTTGCAGGATATGTCGCAGCCCGACGCGCTCTTCGGCCACTTGCCGCAAGGCCTGCCGATGATCGGCGGCGCAGCAATCGGGCTGGTGCCGATACTGATGGGCGCGTCGTCCATCGCCCAGACCCTGCTCACGTCCACCGACAAACGCAACCTCGCCATGACCATCATCATGCCGGTCTTCATCACATTGATATTCCTCAACATGCCCAGCGGCCTGCAGCTCTATTGGTTCTTATACAACGTCCTGTCGGTCGGCGAGAGTCTGATAGCCATGAAAGGAGGTTTGCCGTGGAACAAGTCGAAGAACCGCAAGGAACCGTCCCTGGCAACGGCGCCTCCCCCGAAGTAGCCGGCCCGCCGCCGGTCGTGCCGTCCGAGCCGGAACTCATCCGGCAGGAAGTCCAGTTCCTCGCCCACCACATCGGCATCCGCGCGCGGGTCGACGTGGAGGTGCGGCCCGAAGGCTGCTACGCGAACATCCGCGCCCGGCGCTCAAGCGGTATTGTCATCGGCCGCCACGGCGCCACGCTTGAGGCAATCGGCCACATCGTCCGCCTGATGGTGGCCCGGCACTACCCGAACGTCCCCAAGGTGATAGTCGACATTGCCGGGTACCGTCAGCGCCGCGCCAACTTCCTGCGCGCCAAGGCCTCGGCCATCGCCCGAATCGTGCTCGAAGGCGGCCTCGAGATGGAACTCGAGCCGCTCACCTTCGAGGAGTTTGAGATAGTGCAGGACGAACTGAAGAACATCCCCGGTGTCCGAGCCCACGCGGTCGGCGAAGGCTCACCGCGGGTCGTCATCATCTCCCTGCCGAAGCAATGACCGGGCCGAGCGGAGCGCGGAAGCGCTCCGCCACTCCTTCCTCCTGCCTCCTCCCTGCTCATTCTCCTGACACTATCTGCGCACTCGCCACGCCGCCGGGGACCGGCAGCATCGCGGTAATTCGCGTGTCGGGCGACAAGACGTTCCCCATCCTCGACCGGTTCTTCCCTGACCACCCGCCGTCGAGCCAGCGCTCCCACACCGTCCGCCTGAACTGGTTCACGTCCTCGACCAGGGAGCCGGTTGACCAAGTGCTGGTCACAGTCTTCCGGGCTCCCCGTTCATACACCGGCGAGGACATGGCCGAGATATCGTGCCACGGCGGCTCCGTTGCCGTGGATGCGGTCCTGAACCTGCTGGTTCGCGCCGGGTGCCGTGTGGCCGAGCCGGGCGAGTTCACCCGGCGGGCGGTGCTTGCCGGAAAGATGACTCTGTCCCAGGCCGAGGCGGTCGCCGACATGGTCGAAGCTCGTTCCGAACCGGCTTTCCGCGGGGCGCTTGCCCGCTACCGCGGCAGGTTGTCGAACGTGGTCGCCCGGATGGCCGATGACCTGAAGGAACTGCTGGCTGAACTCGAATACAACCTCGGGTTCGACGAGCGTGATGCCGGAGGGGCCGTGCCCAGACGGCGCATCCGCCGCATCGCGGCAGGGCTGGCCAAGACCATCGCGTCCGCCGAAGGCGGCCGTTTTCTCATCGAAGGCGCAAACGTCGCCATCATCGGCCGACCCAACGCCGGCAAGTCGAGCCTGTTCAACCGACTGGCCGAGAAAGAACGGGCCATCACGAGCCCGATCCCGGGCACGACCCGCGACCGAATCGACTCGACGGTCGTGCTTGCCGAAGTTCCGGTGAAGTTCGTCGACACCGCCGGGCTCACCGCACGCGCCGGTACACGTCTGAGCCGGCTGGCCCTTGCCCAGACAAGGAAGGCAGTCGAACAGGCGGATGTCATCATCGCGCTCTTCGACGGCTCCCGGCCCGTAGGGCCTTCGGAACTGGCGGTCGTCGCCGCCGTGAGCGGCCGCTCGGCAATCTGCGCCCTGAACAAGACCGATCTGCCGCGCCGTTTCGACCGCTCGTTCGCACGCAAGTGCCCGGCCCGACTGATTCCGGTCTCGTGCCGCACCGGTGCCGGCATCGGTCAACTCCGAACACGCCTTGCCCGTGTCCTGCGGGCCGGGCCGGGACCGAAACTCGCCGTCAACCGCCGCCAACTCGAGGCGCTTTCGGCCTGCCGTGACGCGCTCGTCCGGGCCGGCTCGGCCCAGACCCTCGAGACCGCCGCCCTTGAAACCAGGTCGGCGATTGATATGCTCAGTCAGGTGGATGCTCCAACAACCAGCACCGATATCCTTGACCGGGTTTTCGCCAGTTTCTGCGTAGGCAAGTAGAATGGAACGCATCCTGCTCTACGTCGAAGACACGCCGGGGATGCCGACCGCGGCCGAGTGGACGCTGCGGCTTGCCAAGGGCATGTCGTGCCGCGTGTTTGCGTTGGCGGTCATCAACCCCGATGCGCCGCGCCGCCGGGGCTCGCAGACTTCCGACGCCGAGGAGCGCGCCTGGAGCTCGTTGTACGAAATCGAGGATGACGCGTTCCAGCAGAACGTCCGCATCTCGCTGCTCCTCGAGACGGGCGACCCGCTGCAGCAACTCATCGACCTCAGCACCAGCTACGATGCCGAACTGATAGTCGCCAGCGCCGATTGCCGGCTGACTTGTACCAAACTCGTGCGCCAGAGCAGCCGGCCAGTCGTGTTCGTGAAATGACCCTGATGGAGGTACGCTGATGACGAAAATATCCGAGCTGCTGCCCCGCTCGGCGGTTGTACTCAACCTGCAATCGAAGGAGAAGTTCGCGGTGATAGACGAGCTGGTCCGCCCGCTCGTGGCGGCCGGCGTCATCACCGAGGAATCCGAGTTCGTATCGGCGATTGTGCGGCGCGAGAACATGGAGAGCACCGGCATCGGCCTGGGCGTCGCGATTCCTCACGCCCGGACCAAGGCCGTCTCCAAAATCGTACTCGCGTTCGGCCGGTCCGACTCGGGCGTTGATTTCAACAGCCTTGACGGTAAGCCGTCACACCTCATATTCCTGATTGCCGCCCCGGAGGAACAGAAGACCGAGTACATCATGACTCTGGCGCGGCTCTCCAAGCTGCTACGCAAGGACGAAGTGCGCATCGGCCTGAACAAGGCCGGCTCACCCGACGACGTCGTCCGGGTGATCACGCAGCATGAGTCCTAGCCCGTACTCAAGGAAAATCGGCCGGCTGCAACTGACCGTCGCGCTCGGCGACATCACTGAGCAGGCGACCGAAACGGTTGTCAACGCCGCCAACAACCACCTCTGGATGGGCTCCGGTGTGGCCGGCGCGATCAAGGCCAGGGGCGGCGAGGAGATTGAACGCGAGGCGATGAAGCTCGGCCCGATTGAACCGGGGCAGGCCGTGACTACCTCCGCGGGCAGGCTTGGTGCCCGCTACTGCATCCATGCCGCGGCCATGGGCCAGGACCTTGCCACCAGCGCCGACCTCATCTCCAAGGCAACTCGGAGCGCGTTGGCTGAAGCAGAGAGGCTGGGTCTCGAATCGGTAGCATTCCCCGCGCTCGGCACCGGCGTCGGCGGCTTTCCCGCGGAGACCTGCGCGCGGCTGATGGTTGCCGCCGCGCTCAGCCACAGCCGCGCGCATCAGAAACCCGGCGCGGTGACGTTTGTCCTGCGCGATGAGTCAACCTTCCGCTCGTTCGCCGACGCCCTGAAGTCCGTCCCGGCGCTGTCCGACAGGGGCTGCCGAGGCCAACCGGATGCCTGACAACGGCTACTTCCTAACCCGCTGCCGTGAGGAACTGGTCGGCCTGCTAGCCGCACAAGGCCTAGGCATCAACGCATCTGAAATACGCGACGTCGAAGGCGGCATCGATGCCGACCTCGCGGTTCCGCTCTTCCGCGTCGCCAAAGAACGGGGCGAGAGTCCGCAGTCACTGGCCGAACGCCTGGCCTCGTCGCTCGAACTCAAGGGCACGCGCTTTGCCTCGGCAACTGCGCTCAAGGGCTACTTGAAC
>CAZSUX010000284.1:0-3939 GCA_964610135.1 uncultured bacterium
TTCTTGAGCGAACTAAGTGACTTGGTTTTCTGTTTCATTTTGGCACCAGCATCATCTGGATTGATTTCCTTCCTTCGGTCAGCAGTCGAGGCGGCGCTTCAACGCGGGCGACGTCGGCCAGGTCCTGGCTGAGTCGGCCCATCAGTTTCATGCCAAGGTCGGCGTGGACGATTTCGCGGCCGCGCACGAACAGCGTTACCCGGATGCGGTCCTTCTCGGCCAGGAATTCGCGCATCTTGCGGATCTTGACCTCGTAGTCACCCGGCCCGATCTTCATCTTCATGCGCATCTCCCTGACCTCGGTCGCGTGCTGCTTCTTCTTCGACTCGCGCAGCCGGACCTTTTGCTCGTACAGGTACTTGCCGAAGTCCACGATGCCGCAGACCGGTGGCTCCTCGTTCGGCACGAGGCAGACGAGGTCCAGGCCCTGCCGCCGCGCCAGCCCGACGGCGTCGCGGGTCGGCAGGATGCCGATGAGCTTCTTGTCGGAACCGATGACCTTGACATATGGTACGCGTATCTGTTCGTTTACTCTTGGCCTGTTCTTGAAACCGTCACGAGGTACTCTACCCTGGTACGTTGTCTTCCTCCTTGATTTGTGCGAGCGCTGCCTCCAAGGAAACCGCGCCCAGATTGCCCTTGCCGTGGCGGCGAACCGACACGGTGCCCTGGGCGGCCTCGCGGCCGCCGACTACGAACATGAAGGGGATCTTCTGGCGTTCGGCTTCACTGACTTTGAGGTTAATCTTATCAGACTTCAGGTCGATTTCAACCCTTATTCCGGCGGACAAAAGCTTCTGCCCTACCTCCTGCGCGTAGCTGTTTTCGGCCTCGGTCACCGATAGCACTCTTGCCTGGACCGGCGCGAGCCAGACCGGGAAAGCGCCGGCGTAGTGCTCGACCAGTATCCCCATGAAACGCTCAATACCACCGAGGATGGTGCGGTGCACGAGATACACCGGGTGGTGCTGCCCGTCTTGTCCCATGTAGTAGAGGTTGAAACGCGGCCCCTCATTGAAGTCGAACTGGCAGGTCGGGCACTGCCACTCCCGGCCGAGCGAGTCGAGCAGCTTGATGTCGATCTTGGGACCGTAGAAAACCGCTTCGCCCTCAGCCCGTATGTACGGCAGGCCGACTCGCTCGAGAGCGCGGACCAGCGACTGCTCGCCCAGAGTCCACTGCTCGTCGGTGCCGAGGTACTTGTCCCGGCAAACCGGGTCCCGCACCGACAGGTCGACCTTGAACTGCTCGAAGCCGAACGCCCGCAGCATCTTGACCGACAGGCTGACCACGCCGAAGACCTCATCCTCGACCTGTTCCGGAGTACAGAAGATGTGGGCGTCGTCCTGGGTAAAGCCGCGGACCCGCATCATCCCGTGGAGCACGCCCGACCTTTCGCGACGATAGACTGTTCCCCACTCGCCCATACGCAACGGCAGGTCACGGTAGGAATGGACCTTGGTCCGGTAGATGAGCATGTGTCCCGGGCAGTTCATTGGCTTCAGGACATACTGCTCGTTCTCGACATCCAGCAGGTACATGTTCTCGGCGTAATAGTCGAGGTGGCCGGAGGTCTTCCACAACCCGGCGCGCGCGATGTGCGGGGTCAGGACGAGTCGGTACCCGGCAGCCAGGTGTTCCTTCTCCCAGTACTGCTGTATCAGACGACGGACGGTCGCACCCTTCGGGTGCCAGAACGCGAGCCCGGCCCCGGCCTCCTCGTGGAAGCTGAACAGGTCGAGAGCGGGCCCGAGCTTGCGATGGTCCCGGCGCTTTGCCTCTTCCAGCCTGTCCAGGTGCGCTTTCAGCAGGTCCTTCGTAGGAAAGGCAATTCCGTAAACACGCGAGAGCATCCGGTTCTTCTCATCTGCATGCCAGTATGCCCCGGCAACCGAGAGCAGTTTGGCAGCCTTGATCTTGCCGGTACTGGTGACGTGCGGGCCCCGACACAGGTCGACAAAGTCGCCCTGCTCATAGACGGAGATGGTTTCGTCCGGAATACCCTCAATCAACTCAAGCTTGTAGGTCTCGCCGCGGGCCTCGAACAACCCAATCGCTTCCTCTCGAGAAAGGAACTTGTGGACGATGGGAATCCGCTGCTTGGCGAGTTCCTGCATCCGCGCCTCTATCTTGGCAAGGTCTTCCTCGGTGAACGGCTTCTCCACGTCGAAATCGTAGTAGAAGCCCTCCGGAACGGCCGGGCCGATGGTCACCTTGGCGGTCGGAAAGAGTTGCTTGATTGCCTGCGCCATCAGATGGGAGGCGGAGTGCCAGTAGACCTGACGTCCCTCCTCCGAATCGAACGTCACCGGCTCGACCTTGGCGTCGTGTTCGAGCCGAAAGGTCAGGTCGACCAGCCGGCCGTCGACCCGGGCCGCGACCGCGTTCGGGTCGGCAAGCACCTGGCCGACGGCAAGGCCCGGCTCAAGTTGCCGCACGCTCGGCGGGCAACCGTTGCCTACTTCGCCACTTACGGTGACATTTATCACGGTGCAATCATACTGAGACGCGTGCGAGAGTCAACCCAGACAGCGAAGTGGTCCAGTGGCCCAGTGATCGAGTGCACCGTGTTCTCCGGCGCTGGAGCACTAGACCACTAGATCACTCGACCACTAGTTCGCCCGCTTGCCTTGACCATCCGTCGCAACGGGCTACAATCATCGCACTTGAATCCTCCTTCGTCCGCCAGGGATCGTCGCAACCAACCCAGGAAAGTCCGAAGTCCGAAGCTCGACCTTCGAAGTTCGGCGCTCGGAGTTCCTCCGTACCGCACCGGCATCGGATTCGACGCCCATGAGCTGGCATCGGGCCGACGACTGATGCTCGGCGGCGTTCATATCCCGTCTCGTCTCGGCCTCAGTGGCCATTCGGACGCGGACGTACTGCTCCACGCCCTGACCGACGCCCTGCTCGGCGCGCTCGCCCTGCCCGACGTCGGCACGCTCTTCCCCGACACCGAGGCGAAGTGGAAAGACGCATCGAGCGACCTGATGTTCAAGGACGCACACAAGCGTATCAAAGCCAAGGGCTTCCGGCTCGTCAACGCCGATTGCGTCCTCGTCTGCGACCAACCCAAGCTCCAAACGCACTACCTCGCGATACGTCAGAGCATTGCCGAAATACTGCAGGTGCCTTTGGACCGAGTCGGTCTCAAGGCCAAGACCACCGAAGGCACGTTGCTGGCGCTGAAGCGCAAGAGCATTGCCGCCATGGCCGTGGTGCTCGTTGCCCGGAAGCCGCATATCCGCACTTCGAACCTCGGCGCTCGACGTTCGGAGTTGCGGTGATCCCGCTCCGCGACGATATCCGCTCCGAGAAGCGGCCCTTTGTCACGTGGGGGTTCATGGCAGCCTGTGTCGGCGTGTTCATCTACCAGACTCTCTCAGACTACCAGGACCCAAACGCCGGTAACGCCCTGGTCACCACCTACGGCATGATCCCGAGGGACATCGTCCAGGGCCGTCACCTCTGGACCCTGTTCACGTCGATGTTCCTGCACGGCGGCTTCTTTCACATCATCGGGAACATGCTCTACCTCTGGATATTCGGCGACAACATCGAGGATGCGTTCGGGCACGCCTGGTTCCTCCTCGTCTACCTGTTCACCGGCGTTGTCGGCAGCCTGCTCCAAATCGTGCTCATACCGGGCTCAACGGTCCCGACCATCGGCGCCTCGGGCGCCATATCGGGCGTGATGGGTGCATACCTGGTCCTGTTCCCGCGCGCCCGGGTCCTGACCCTGATTCCCATATTCTTCTTCATCCGTCTCATCTACCTCCCGGCCCCGCTGCTGCTCGGTTTCTGGATACTCATCCAGGTCCTCAACGGTTGCGGCACGGTCCCCGGCGCGGGCGGTGGCGTGGCCTACTTCGCGCACATCGGCGGGTTCGCGTCCGGCCTGATACTCGGCCTGCTCGTACGCAACCGCGTGCGCCGGCC
>CAZSUX010000285.1:0-3938 GCA_964610135.1 uncultured bacterium
CGCACTTCTGCATCTGAGATCCATCCACACGGCGATTGCAGCGACCACCCTGACGGCCCTGCTGATGTTCGTGCTCCGACCCGAAGTCGTATCCCGTGCGCTGCTGACTGCACTTGCGTTCGCCGGCTTCTTTTGGTTCTTCTACGCCGGCATCATGATACCTCTCTACCCCGGCATGGTCGACGCGCTCTGGATGCCGCAGGGCAACCTCGGTATCAGACTCGGCGGCGTTCCGGTCGAGGAGGTCGTCTGGGGATTCTCTGCCTCCCTGTTCGCCGGCCCCGTGTTCAGAGTCTGTTCGACGACGAGATCGGGGACAAAAGGAGAATGAGGGACACTTCCTCAACTACCGAGCGATGTCAGGCCGCGGCATAACAAGATGGTAGGTCTGGTCGAGACGATGTGAAGTTGCACAAGCAGTCACCTGCCCATTTGACACGTCCTCACGCGAATACTAGAATCTAGCAATCCCGTGCAGTGTTCGGGATTGACCGAGGATGGAAGTATGGGAAGTGCTCCGGATTTCCCTCCCTTGTTTTGAGTTGCGAAGGACATACTTATTTGATATGATGCTCTTTTAATCCAGACGCGGGAGTACCTATGAGCAATGCTGCTTGTCATCATCAATGGACCATGACCAATATCCGCTCGGGATATCTGGTCATCGAAGGCTGTTTCCACTGCCGGAACAGGATTTCCTTCTTTTCACAGGAGCCGGTCGCGCCGATTGACGACTATCATGAGGGGGAGCATTTCTGGAGCCACCTGGCGCACTATCAGGCCTCGCAGTTCGACCTCAAGTGCGAGAAGTGCTCCGCCGAAATGCAGTTGAAGGACGTTATGGCTCTCATGCTCTGCATGAGGTGCAACCCGGAATGCGGCGTCTATGCCGCCGGCATGCAGGAACCAGACAAGAAGACCTGGGTGTATGCGGCACTGTGCGCGGACACTTCTCATTCCACCAAGAAGTGCATTCCCCCTGAGAGCATCCGCGCGTTGAACGAGTATTTCAATCAAGGTATCAAGGATCCGGCCAAGAAGATCGTCGTCGTTCCCTGCAGCTTGCGCAAGTCGGTCGATACTTGCCAGGGAATCGTGCTGGCGGACTTCGGTTTGACGGATCTGTATTGAGTGCTGTCAAAGGAGAAAGGGACGCGATGAAAGTATCCGAACTGGTCGAGAAGACGGGCCTCAAGACCTTCAACGAGGGTGCCGACAAGGAGATCAAGGGAGTCTACATCTCCGACATGGTGAGTGACATCATCGGCATCAACGAGGGGCATTTGTTGATAACCCTGCAAACCCACAAGAATTTGATCGCCGCCGCCAATCTCGTCGACGTGGCGGCGGTCGTAATCTCCCGCAATAAGACCCCGGCAGAAGACGTGGTTGCTTTGGCCAACAAGGCCGGAATAAAGCTGCTCGGCTACGATGGCGACACCTGGAGTCTGGCCAAGAAACTCTGCGAGCTCAAGGTTGGCTGAGCGGGACCGCGGTAATTTCTTGTCTGGAAACCCGATGAGGTAAGCCACTTGACTTCCGGCGACGGCATTTCGGCGCTTCGGCAGGAATTCAAGGGCGAACGAGAGGATCTCATCCCCGTTCTGCAGCGAGTGCAGGAGCAGGATGGCTACTTGCGCCCGGAGGCGATTCGCAGCATCTCCCGATGGATGAAGATATCCGAGAATGAGATCTTCGGGGTCGCGACTTTCTATGCCCAGTTTCGGTTTCACCCGCCGGGCGAGCACCATATCAAAATCTGTCTCGGGACCGCCTGCCACGTGCGAGGCGGCCAGGAGATACTCGCGATGACCCAGGCGCGCCTGAATATAAAGCCCGGAGAGACGACCGCCGACGGGAAGTACGACCTCGAACGCGTTGCTTGTCTGGGCTGCTGCGCTCTAGCTCCGGTGGTCGCCTTCGATGACAAGTTCCATAGCCAAATGTCGGTTCTTAAGGTCCAACGGCTGCTCGAGGAAGACCAAAGCGACCAGGCGACAGATTCCAAATGACGCCGGCAGCAATTGAGGAGCGACGTCGACAGGCGCAGGCTAAGTGGGCCGCTCTCAGTGAGAGCCCGGTTCCGTTCATCTACATCGGCGCGGGGTCGTGTGGGCTTGCCGCGGGGGCGGCCGACACGCAGAGCGCCGTCGGGGAGTACTTGCGGGAGCACAAGGCCGAGGCCAGGATTGTTCCCGTCGGATGCATCGGCCCCTGCTACCTGGAGCCACTGATGGACATCCAGATGCCTGGCCGGCCGCGGATCAGCTACTCCAACGTCGCGGCTAAGGACGTGGCACCGATCCTCAAGGGGTTCTTCGAGAAGGGCGAGATACCGAAGTACCACCTCGCGGGGTACTTTGAAGACACCAGCCGAAGTCAGAAGTCAGAAGACAGAGTGCAGAAGGCAGAAGTGAAGGACGACGGACTGAAGACGGGAGACGGAAGCGAAGTTCCCCGCTTCTTCGACCTGCCGATGCTGAAGCCGCAAGTCAGGATCGTGCTCCGGAACTGCGGCATCATCGACCCCGACGACCTCGACCACTACCTGGCCAGGGGCGGTTACGAGGGCTTCGAGAAATGTCTGTCCATCACCTGGCAGGAAGTCCTGGATACGGTGAAGCGGTCGGGCCTTCGCGGCCGCGGCGGTGCTGGCTTCCCGACCTGGCGCAAGTGGGCCACATGCCGTGAGCAGCAGAGCGACGAGCGCAATCTCATCTGCAATGCCGACGAAGGCGACCCGGGCGCGTTCATGAATCGCTCTCTCATAGAGGGCGACCCCCACGCCGTCCTTGAGGGCATGCTCATCGCCGCCTACACCATCGGCGCTTCGCACGGGTACGTTTACATCCGGGCGGAATACCCCCTCGCGATAAAGCGTCTGAGAAAAGCGATGGCGCAGATGCGCGAGGTCGGTCTGCTCGGGGAGCATATTCTCGGGTCCGATTTCAGCTTCGACATCAAGATTAAGGAAGGAGCCGGGGCATTCGTGTGCGGCGAGGAGACCGCGCTCATCGCCTCGATCGAAGGGAAAAGGGGCATGCCCCGGACGCGCCCGCCTTACCCCGCCATCTCCGGGCTCAGGGGTAAGCCGACCATCATCAACAACACCGAGACGCTCGGCACCCTGCCCAACATCCTTCGCAACGGGGCGGAGTGGTACGCCGGCTACGGGACCGAGACGAGCAAAGGGACCAAGACTTTTTCCCTCGTCGGCAAGGTCAGGCGGACGGGGTTGATTGAGGTCCCGCTCGGCACCACGCTTCGGGAAGTCGTCTACGACATTGGCGGCGGGACCCAGAAGCCGTTCAAGGCGGTACAGAGCGGAGGTCCCTCGGGTGGATGCCTTTCAGAGGAATTCCTGGACCTGCCGATCGACTATGAGCATCTGGCCCAGGCAGGGGCGATCATGGGCTCCGGGGGCCTCATCGTGGTCGATTCCAATACCTGCATCGTCGACATGGCCAAGTACTTCATGACCTTCACTCAACGCGAGTCGTGTGGGAAGTGCGTTCCCTGCCGCGTCGGGACGCGGCACATGGTGGAGATTCTTGAGCGGATCTGCGACGGCAAGGCCGACTTCTCGGACCTGGATAAGCTGGAGAAGCTCGGCCGGACGGTCAAGAACGGGTCGCTCTGTGGCCTGGGCTCCACCGCCCCCAACCCCGCTCTTTCCGCCCTCAAGTACTTCCGGTCCGAATTCATCGCTCATGTCAAAGACAGACGATGCCCGGCCGTGACCTGCAAGAACTTGGTTGTCTATCGAGTTGTCCCCGGGAAATGCACCGGCTGCGGACGTTGCGTGAAGGTGTGCCCGACCGGTGCCATCACCGGTCCGAGGTCCGAGCCGCACAACCTCGATCCATCCAAGTGCATCAAGTGTCGCTCCTGTTACGAAGTGTGCCGCTTCGACGCCATCGCCGGCGACGCCATTGTCA
>CAZSUX010000286.1:0-3897 GCA_964610135.1 uncultured bacterium
GTCGGTCACCTGGAAGCAGTCGAGCGAGTCGAGGTCGTCCGACAGGTGCAGCACGTAGCCCGTGCTGGACCCCACGAAGACAGACCCTTCTCCAAGGCCTGACCCGCCGCCCGGAGGCCCGCCGCCGGCACCACCGCCGCAGCCTTCGTTGGAAACGATGACCCAGGTGGTGCAGCTTGATACATGGCCGGCCGAATCGGCCGCGGTCAGCATCAAGTAGTAGGCCCCATCAGGAACTGAAGCTGTGCTCCAATAGCCAAGATGGACTGCCGGACCCAGGATTTGCTGCGAATCAGGATAGCACGGCTGGGACGAGGTAGAATCAGGGTCCACGGGCAGCCAGTTGGTCGAGTCTACGTGGCGGTAGGAAAGCGTCCGGTACTGGAACCAAGTGTCACCCTCCACCTCGACCGGGTCGTATGCCCAACCCGTAACCTCGACGATGCCGCTGACAAGTTGCCCGGGGTCGGGCACGCCGATGTCAACGACCGGCGCGGTCGGGTCGAGGATGATGGTATCGGCATAGGGCGTCGCGTTCTCAGTACCGGCCGAGTCGAGGAACAGAGCCCCGACCACGTGCTGGCCCGCTCCGCTTCCGATGTCCCATTCGGCCAGCGTATCATAGGCACCCCACCACGCATAGCTCGCTTGAGGCTGGAAGGCGTTGAGAGCTACGTTGTCGGTCCAGACGTTGCCGACTCCATCTTCGACTCCTTGTCCCCGCACTCTCACCATCCCGCCGCGCCAGACCCAGCCCGATTCGGGGGCCGGCGTCGTCAGCAGGAACCGGGTCGAGAGGTTGTACCGACCGGTAAGCGACAGCAGGTTCCCTGAGTACGACGCGGAATCGACCAGCTCCCAGAGCGTGTCGTGCTGGCTCGTATCCTCCCTTGTGCTCCAGAACCAGAGCGAAACGTCTCCGGTAGCGTCGCCGTCGTGCACGTGAGCCAGGATGCTTGCCTCCAGCACGCACGAATCCCCGTAATAGGCGGAGATGGACTCTGCCGGCACGAACTGCCTTACCCAAGCCTGCGGCGGCCCGGCTGAGAGCTTGGCCATCGAGAGGCTCGTGTCGTATGCGCCATTCGTGAAGCCCCATGAACCCGCGGTCGCCAAGAACCCGCCGTTGGATACCAGGTCCACCCGTGGCCTGTTCATGAACCGCATCCAGCCCACGCCCGATGCCGAGTCGAAGGCAGCAAGCGCGAGCGTGCAGGTCGAGCTTGGTGCGAACCGTGCACCTTCGTTGACGACGATACTGCCGGAGGCCGGGACCGTGTCGAAGACTATGACCGTGTCCACGAAGTCCGGGTATGGCGGACTGAGTTTGTTTGGCGCGTCGAGGTATTGCGCATAGAAGCGATACTTGCCCTCCCCGTGCAGGAACCGCCATGTCGTGTCCTCTACGAAACGGAACCACGCCGTAGTGTCCGCAGCCAGCAGGGCGTCGCCCAGTCCATAGTACTCTTGCAGTAACCGAGCCGAGTCGGCTGACCCGCCTTCTTCCCAGTTGTGGGACTCAAGCTGGCACAGCACCAGGGGCGTGTTGACCTTGCCGCCCGCTGGTACAACTACGTCTAGGCTGCCCGTCGGGTAGTGGCGGACGTGGTGACCGGTCGGCCCAGGGTCTTCGGGTCGGGCCGCAAACCAGTTTGTGACAACATCTTCTGCTCGCTTCTGCTGAGGGCACATGTCGGAGATCCACTGCTCGTGGAAGCTTATCTTCGGAGCCGGGTCGGTCCACCAGGCCCACCAGTGGTATCCATAGAACCACGGGGGCGGGTCGAGGTGCACGCTGTCACGCCACAGCGCCCGGAACGCCGCCTCGTAGCAGTTCTTCTGCTCGTTGAAGTCAATCCGCAGCCGTCCGCCACCGGAAGTCTTGATGATTGTCCCGCTATCGCCGACCGCGAAACCGACCAGGCTGTCGGGGAAACAGATGCTGCGCAGGCCCTCTTCTGTGTTCCATTGCTGGAACCCGCCCTCCATGTTCCAGTCAGGGTTCACTCGGATGGTGTTCCAGTCCATTCCCGCCACGTATGCGGAAAGGTCACCAGTCTGACGCCGCGCTGGTACGGTCACGGACCGCAGCTCGGCATGGCGGTGAGGCATGTACTCGCAGGACCAGTCGTTGCCGCAGTTGTACGTCCGCAGGAATGAACCGCTGTCTCCGACCGCGTAGCCGGAGTCCGGCGCGAAGAAACAGACGGACCGCAGCGTCACTGATGTTACTGAGTCTTGCCGGTTCCAGGTTGTGCCGCAGTCGGTAGTCTTCAGTATGATGCCTGAATCTCCGACCACGAACCCAACGCTGTCACTCGGGAAGTGCACCGACCGCAGATGCGCGATTGTACCGGAGCTTCTCAGCGACCAGGTGGAGCCGTAGTTTGTCGTCCTCAGTATCGCGCCCGACTCGCCGACCGCGAACCCGTTCGCACGGCTCGCGAAGAACACCGAACTCAAGTCGCGCCCGAAACCCGAGGGTGGCGGACGGAGCTCGGCCCAAGTGTCTCCTCCGAACGTGAACCTCACGATGGCTCCCGTATCACCCACGGCAAACCCGGTGTCCCTACTTGGAAAGTGGACTGACCGGAGCGTCCGCTGAGTGCCAGACGTGACCGAAGCCCAGGTCGTCCCGCTGTTAGTGGTTCTGAGCGCCACGCCGTGTTCACCAACCACGTAGCCGGTCAGTGTGTCGCAGGGAAAGCAGACGCCGAAGAAGCTGTCCTTCGTCAGCCCGTCCTGCGCGTTCCAGGAATACGAGCGCCCTTGCCCTCCGGCTAGGGCCGTGCTGTCTATCGTCTGATACCCGACCTCGGTGAACAATATCGGCTTCTCGGTATGCCGGTACAGCGTCTCGAGCTGCGGAAGCCGCACGTGTTCCCACCCGAGGTCCAGGTTCGTCTGCAGGTCGTTCACATTGGGATGCTGAACGAAAGTCGTGTCGCTGCCTTCGTACTGGCCCGCCGGGAACAGGTCGAAGTACGCGTCCACGCCGACAAAGTCGAGGTCATCCCACAGGTCCGACTGTATCTGGTTGTCAATGGTCAATTGGGCATAGGTGATAGGACCGGAATAGACCTCCCGCACGGCCGGGATTATCTCGTCCCGCCAGAGCTCGAGGTCCGCTTCGTCATTTGCCGTCTTGTCAATCTCACACCCGACGCAGAACATCTCGCAGTTCATCAGCTCCGCCATCCGGGCATACCTGACGATGAACTCACGGTAGTCGTCAAACCACTCGTCGAGACTGTCCTGCGGGTCATGATTGCCACGAAACGCACCGTTAGTGCAGTCCACGTGCGGCTTGAACATGACCCTCAGTCCACGCTCTCGCGCCCAATCAACGACCTGCACCAACGACGAGCTGCAGGGCGAGGCCGGCCAGGTACCGGCTGACTCATACACCGAAATGCTCTCGTAGGCATCGCCGGTGTCGCTCATGTAGCCTTGCGGCAGTATCACCACCCACTCGGCTCCGGTTGCAGCAAGACTGTCAAGTGAGGCTTCCACGCCAAGCCGTTGATATGAGTCGCTGATATCCAGCCTCGGTGTCAACGACATGCTACGCTGGGTCGCGATGGCTGCAGACCAGCGCCTGAGCACCTCCTGCGCCGGCTTGCCTTTGGGGCTGTAGCTCAAGTCGCCGGGGCCGCCCAGGCTGGTATCTGTCGTCCATTCGTGCCAGAACCAGCCCGCAAACCACGGCTTGCCCAAGAGCGAATGCAGCGCAGCTATGTAGCAGTTCCGCTGCTCGGTGGAGTCGTACGTGCCGGGAACCGTGTCGTTCCATGGTTCGGTCGCACAGCCGGTGATGCTGCGGTAGCCGATCTCGGTGAAGATGATCGGCTTCGTCGATTCGGAAAGACCGAGACTGTCGCGGAAGGCGGCATTCTC
>CAZSUX010000287.1:0-3876 GCA_964610135.1 uncultured bacterium
TCGAAGACGGCCTGATGCAAGCAGGACGCCCCACCCCAAACCCGCCGGACCGCAGCACTCCCGAGGACACAGCCGACCCCTCCTGACGCGCGCGGGCGTCACCCTTGCCACTAGCCGCGGCGCTGGCTACCTCAGCCTGGCGTCGTCGCTGTAGACCGAGAACCGGTACTCGGCGGTATAGGGATGGAGCCAGCCGGAGTTCTGCAGCACCCAGAACAGTCCCTCTTCGACCCGCAGCCGCGGGCGGCTGACCAGCGTGACGTAGACACTCTCCGGGTACTTCACTTCCATCTCGTGCCGGACGTCAATCAGCCAGCGTTCGCCCCGGCGCTCGGCCTGTGCCGTCAGCCTGGTCTGGTTGAGCGCCAGCGCGTAGCGTGCCTCCGGTTCGGTCAGTCGGTAGTCAGATTTGTCCCACCGGATTCCGACCGGGCCGTAGCTGCGTGATGACGCGGTGTCGGCCAACTGCAGGCCGGCCGCGAACTCCCTCAGCTGCGCTTTCACCTTGTACGAGCCCAGGCCGAAATCCGAGTGGAAGACCCGCCGGGCAAATGGCCCCGGGTCGAGCATCATCAGCAATGTCTCCTTCGCTGCCTCCGGATAGAGCGGGTATCCGACCGCGCCCATCACGATGTTGAGTCCATAGATGCCAAGCCGGTCCTGCACCGTGAACGCGCTCATGTCGTTTCTGGGCTTTCGGCTCAGTTGCTCGACCTTCTGGTCGACTTCCTGCATCATCAGCGGCATGAGCGCCAGCGTTGCCGGGACGAGGACGAACGATGTCGCGAACTTCAGCACCCGGATTGCCTTAGTGCGGTTGAACAGCGGGAGGAGAATCCAGGCGGCGGTGAATGCGAGCACGGCCAGTGTTGGCGCGTCGAACAGCAGCCCCCAGCCGGCCAGCAGCAGGAAAGGCACCGCGAGCAGGAGAAGGATGAAGCCAACGACGACGACGACGAGGCGCGAAGCCGGACTCCCGCCTGACTCACGCACGGGCTTCCTGGTGCTCTCCGGGGTTTCTCTACGACTCACTGCCGACAGGATGTAGTTGGGACAGACGACTCACGGGTACGGCAACTGCCGGATCTTGCGTTTCGCCTTGTTCAATTGCTCTTGGTAGCCTTCGCCGCTCAGGGCGCGCTCGGCTGCGCGTTCGACCTCCTGGTCCTTGTCCTGCACCGACGCGGCGACTGCATCGAGTCCCCGGCTGTCACCAATCTGCCGCAGTGCGTAGACCGCGCCCATCCGCACGTTCCGGTCGCGGTCACGCAAGAGCCAGATGAGCGGCTCGACCGCATCCCTCGCCTGCAGCTTGCCGAGTGCGTGGGCCGCCCCTGACCTGACAGCGGGCCGAGACGAACGCAGCAGGCCGATGAGTGGCCGGACCGAAGGGGTGCCGAGATGAACGAGCGCGCGGATGGCAGCGCCCTGGATGTCCTCCTGTTGTTCTGAGTCAAACAGGTCAGCCAGCGGCTGGCACGCGCGGCTGTCACCGATGAGACCGAGCCCGGCTGCGGCTTCCTTGCGGACGTCCGGGACAGAATCCCGCAGCAACTCCGCGATCCTCAGCACCGAAGCCGTGTCCCTGGCGACCGTCAGTGCCTCGATTGCGGCTATCCGCTTGTCCGGGTCCGGGTCGCTCAGCTGCTGGCGCAGTTTCGGTAGCTTCGAGCCGCAACCGGACAGGATCAGAATGGCCGCGAAAGCACGAAAACACGAAGCCAATCTGGTCCAGACCACGGGACCGCCGAAGCACTTGACCTCTGGAGCACTCTTCATCGGTCACAATGATAGCGCGGGCTTGGGACCGGTCAAACCCGTGTCGGAGTAGAACGGGGACTGTACCGGAGTGAGTCAGACGCAACTCCTCCGAGGGACTGTCCCCAGTTTTCCGGGAGAAGCCGAAGTCAGAAGGCAGAGGTCAGAGCAGTGAAGTCAGAAGTCAGGGACGGACGCACTGAGAAGCAGAGGCCGCTGAGGCCAGTGACGAATCAAGTCCGAATCCCGAATGGTCATTTCTTCCATTCGAGCTTCAATCGTCATTCTAGCTTCGGGTTTCGTCATTCACCCTCGGCATTTGCCCTCGGCATTTGCCCTTTGACTTGAACTCAACCCGTTCTAGACTCTCGCCTCGATGTTCAACGTCATCATCACCGGCATCACCAGCTTCCTGACCGACATGGCATCAGAGATGGTCTACCCGCTCATTCCCCTGTACCTGTCCGCGCTGGGGGCGCCGCCCGCGGTCCTCGGGGTCATCGAGGGCTTTGCCGAGAGCACCGCCTCGATTCTCAAGGTCTTTTCCGGCCGGCTCTCGGACAAGCTGCGCCGCCGCAAGCCGCTCGCCATCATCGGCTATTCGGGCTCGATGCTCGGGCGCATACTTCTGTATGTCTCCAATGCCTGGGGGCTGGTCTTCGCCGGCCGGATGGTCGACCGTATCGGCAAGGGCATCCGGGTCGCGCCGCGTGATGCTCTCATCGCCGACTGCACCCCTGAAGGCAAACGCGGCATGGCCTTTGGTCTGCACCGCGCCATGGACACGCTGGGCGCTGCCGCCGGCGTCGCCGTCGCCATCTGGCTGGTCAGCACGCTCGGCCGGGACCTTGGCCGCTCCGACTACCAGCGCATCTTCCTTTTCTCGCTCATTCCGGCTGCGCTGGGCGTCGCCGCCCTGTTCCTGGTCCGCGAACCCTCCAGCGCTCATGCCGTGCGTCAACTGCCCCGGCTCTCGTTCCGCGGCCTCCCGACGAAACTCAGGTGGTTTCTCATCGTCGTAACGCTGTTCGCGCTGGGCAACTCCTCGAACCAGTTCCTCGTGCTGCGGGCAAGGAACCTGGGGATGTCGGTAGTCGCAGTGCTTGCGGCCTACCTGCTATACAACGTGGTGTACGGAGTCCTCTCGTTTCCACTCGGCCATCTTTCGGACCGAGTCGGCCGCAAGCGCCTGCTCGTCGCGGGTTACACTTTCTATGGGCTGGTCTACGTCGGCTTCGCTCTGACGCGCAGGCCGGAGTACGTCTGGCTGTTGTTCGCGCTCTACGGCGTGTTCAGCGCTTTGAACGAAGGCCTGGAGAAAGCCCTTGTCGCCGACATCGCACCCGAGGACCAGCGCGGTACTTTCGTCGGCCTCCATTCGACCCTCACCGGCATCGGACTCCTGCCCGCGTCCCTGCTGGCCGGAGGGCTCTGGAGCCTCTTCGGCCCGTCTGCCCCGTTCTGGTTCGGCGGCGCGCTTGGGCTCTCTGCCGCTGTCGGCCTCGCCATCGTCCTCTGACGCCAACGTCACAGCCGACTGGCCCGTCCGCTGGGGTGACCGCGACTTCGAGTCGCGCAAGACCCTGACCGGAAGCAGGCTTGAAGAAGGTCGGAACTAAGGCTTGGGGTTCTCCGCGGCCGGCGGCTGGTCGGAACGGTGGTAGACGACGCGACGCGCGAACGGAATCTCCACCCCCTCCTGGTCAAACGCCTTCTTGAGTTGGGCCCGCAGGTCCCGCTCGGTCTTCCAGTGCTTGAGCGGCCGCACCTTGGCCAGAATCCGGACCGTGACCCCGGACTCGCCGAACGCCAGTATCCCCTGCACTTCGGGCGGCTCCAGCGCAGTGTCCTGGTTCTCACTGAACCACTGGTCCGCGGCCTGCCTGGCCACGGCCATGCCTCGCTCGGCGTCCTGCTCGTAGGCAAGGTCAACCGTGACTATCGCCCTCATCCAGTCTCGGTTCCAGTTCCCTATTGTCGTGAACTCGCCGTTGGGCACGACATTGAGTGTACCGTCAAATGCCCGGATGTGGGTTGCCCTGAGCCCGATGTACTCAACCACGCCCGCGACCTTGTCGCTGGTGATGACGTCGCCGACGCCCATCACATCCTCAAACA
>CAZSUX010000288.1:0-1715 GCA_964610135.1 uncultured bacterium
CTGCCCCGACCGATTCTCGACTGGAAACTGGTAACTGGAAACTGGACACTCCGTGCGCGCTAGCGCACCGTAATGAGCCCCTTGATTCGGTCGTACTTCTTCGGCCCAATCCCTTTGACGCCCTGGATTTCCTCGATTGACTTGAACCGTCCCGCGGTCTCGCGATACTCGATTATCCGTTCGGCCGTTTTGGGCCCGATGCCGGGCAAGGTCTGCAGCAGCCCGGGATCGGCCGTGTTGATATTGACGAGACCGCCTGTCGGCTGACGCACAACGCCGGGCGTGGCCGGGTAAAGCCGCACCGGTGAAGCCGGCCTCAGCGTATCCTGTGCGGCCGCGTAAGCTACCCACAGTTCAGTCAGACTCTGAGGCAACAGCCTGCCCGCTTCCGGAATCCCTGTGCGCTCAAGCCACTGTTCGGTTGTGACCACCTTGTAGGTCCCGGGGAGTCGGTTTCTAACGCGGGCCCGGGCGACCTGCGATACTTCCGGCCACCGGGTCGTGTCGCCGGTGACGAAGTAGTCGGCGCCGGCCAGCAAGGGTGCCGGCTCGTGCCTACCGACACTCTCCGGCGCAACCAGTCTTGCCAGCGTCGTGTCGTCCACTGAAAGCAGACGCACCGGCTGCCGGTAGGGCACCGCCTCAAACAGCCGGTCGCGACCCAGCCCGCCCGAGCCGAGCCCGCCTTCGATCTCGTAGGCAGGAAGAACCGCGATGTCCGCTTTCGCCTGAAGCCGCACCCCTTCGGCGACGAGCGCACCGAGGTGCAGCAGTCCGGCGCTGTCCGGCGGGTACTCCACGTAGTTCGTGCACACAACCGAGTCGGATGGCGCCGTGCCGACTCGACGCAGCCATTTCGCCGACGCCGATGTGTCCAGGCCGACACCGGGCTCGACGTTGAGCAAACGCACTTCGGTCTGATAGACTTTGCTTTCGGCCTTGTTGAACAGGACATCGGCAATCCCGAGCCGCTGGCCGTAGGCCGCCGCCGTCAGGACCGGTGCCGTCCCCGAGCCCGCCATCCGGTTCCCGACGCCAAGGGCGCTGCCGCGGCAGATGACCATGTCGACGTCCCTGAAGCTGTCGGCAATCGCGCAGCCGGCATCCGGGCTCAGGTGCCCGATGACGATGATGATGTCCACGCTCTCCGCCCGCACCAGCGGCAGGTATCGGCCCATCTGGACCAGCGGGTCGTCGACCACCCATCCGCCCGCGTCTCCGCGCCGGTTCAACCTGGAAATGTCGGGGTCGGCGATTCCGACCACCGCAATCTTCATTCCCATCAGGTCCCTGACCAGATACGGACGGAAAAGCGGGACCCGCCGCTTCAGTGCGACATCAAGCATGGGGTCCGCCAGGATCGGGAACGACGCCGTCCTGGCGAGGAATTCGAAGTTCTCCGCGCCACCGGAGAAGTCACGCGGACCCGGCACCGTGGCGTCGTACCCGGCCGCGTTCATGAACTCGATCGCCGCCCGGCCCTGGGTGCTGTCGCCGGCCGGAGAACCGAACCCGAAGTTGCCGCAGTCAAGCAGCAGCGTCGCATCGGTTCGTTCCTTCCCGATGAGCCGAAACAGGTTGTCCCAGCCGCCGAGCGTCCGGCGCGGCAGGCCGGCCGACGCGAAATCGACGCCCGGCGTGCTCCGGCCACTGAGGTCGGAGGTATAGAGGACTCTCAGCGTCCGGAAGTCGGAGCGGGACGACGGTACGGCGAG
>CAZSUX010000288.1:1815-3875 GCA_964610135.1 uncultured bacterium
AGCCCGCACCAAGCTTGACACTTGGAAGACGTGCCCTAAAATCCCGGACGTGGATCTCTTCGACAAATGCAGAGCGTTCGCCAAGATAGTCCAGCAGGCCAAGGACAACAACTACTACCCTTACTTCACTCCGATCAGCTCCGAGCCCGACCGGCGTGTCATCATCCACGGCCGCGAGCTGCTGATGATGGGTTCGAACAACTACCTGGGCCTCACCTCCCACCCGAAAGTGAAGGAAGCCGCGATTGCTGCAATCCGCAAGTACGGCAGCGGCTGCACCGGTTCACGTTTCGGGAACGGCACCCTCGACATCCACATCGAACTCGAGGAGAAACTCGCTGCTTTCTACCACAAGGATGACTGCGTGGTCTTCTCCACCGGCTACTCGGCGAATCTGGGGGCGATCTCCGCCCTCATCGGACGGGGTGATGTCACCATCACCGACAAGTTTGACCACGCCTCAATCGTGGACGGATGCAGGATGTCGTACGGCACAGTCAAACGGTTCGTCCACAACGACATGCAATCGCTCGACCACGTGCTGACAACGGCTCCCGCCGATGCGGGCAAACTCATCGTCGTAGACGGCGTCTTCTCGGTAGAGGGCGACCTCGCCCCGCTCGACCAGATGGTCCCGCTCGCCAAGAAGCACGGGGCGCGGCTGATGGTCGACGAGGCCCACGCGGTGGGCGTCATGGGCGAACACGGCCGCGGTACGGCCGAGCATTTCGGCGTTGAGGACCAGGTCGACCTGATCATGGGCACTTTCTCCAAGACTTTCGCCTCCATCGGCGGCTACATCGTCGGCGACGCCGAGGTTTTGTCCTTCATCCGCCACACGGCCCGTCCGGTGCTATTCTCCGCCGCCATCCCCCCGGCCGCAACGGCCACCGTCATCGAGACCCTCCGGATTCTCCAGGCCGAGCCGGAACGCCGCGAGAACTTGTGGAAGAATGCGCGCCGGATGGGCAACGGCCTGCGCGCAATGGGCTACGACCTCGGGACATCGGTCACGCCCATCATGCCCATCCACATCGGCGACGACGTCCGTACCATGACCTTCTGGCGCGAGCTGTACAACCTGGGGATCTTCACGAATGCCTTTGTCCCGCCCGGGGTTCCGCCTGGCCGTTCGCTCATCCGTACGGCAGTCATGGCAACCCACACCGACGCGGACATGGACGAGGCGCTGGCCAAGTTCGATCAGGCTGGCCGTAAGTGTGGCATCATCACTTGAACCGTGGTGACGATCCGGCGGGTTGAGTCCGCCGCGGACCTCGACCGCTTCGTCAAACTACCTTTCCGACTCTACCGAGACGACCCGAACTGGGTGCCGCCGCTTATATCCGACCTGAAGAAAACGCTCACACCGGGCCGCAACCCATTTTGGAACCACGCCGAGCGCGAGCTCTTCCTCGCCCTCCGCGACGGCAAGGTGGTCGGCCGGGTGGCCGCCATACTCGACCGCAGCTACAACGCACACCACAACACCCGCGTTGCCTGCTTCGGTTTCTTTGAACTCGATGACGACATCGAGGTCGCGCAGGCCCTGTTCAATGCCGTGAAGGCGTTCGCCCGCGCCCACGGCGCGGACACGGTCTACGGCCCGGCCAACCCGTCACTGAACGACGAGGTCGCGCTGCTTATCGACCCGTTCGACTCCGCCCCGATGATAAAGATGCCCTACAACCCGCCCTACTACCGGCAGTTGGTGGAGAAGTCCGGGTTCACCAAGGTCAAGGACTTCCACGCGTACTCAATCCAGATGGACGCGCCGGTGCCGGAGAAACTGCAGCGGGTCATGACCAAACTGAAGGAAAAACCCGGGCTGGAGGTGCGGCCGGCCGATTTGAGCCATGCGGAGCACGAGCTTGCCTACATCCAGGAGGTCTACAACGACGCATGGACGGACAACTGGGACCACGTCCCCATGACCGACGCCGAAGTCGCCGACCTCGCGCGCCAGATCACGCCGCTCATCCGGCCGGAGACCTGCCCGTTCGTGTTCTACAAAGGCGAGATTGCGGGCATGTGCGTTACCATCCCCGACTACAACCAGG